>NZ_CAWUDP010000089.1:0-40950 GCF_963920835.1 Scytonema sp. PCC 10023 | reverse complement strand
TCATATATCACTAGCGGACTCCGCGCCGCTAGTTAGAGGCTCATATCTTGCACCTGGAAATTTGAATGTCAATTGCTTGACTAAGTGTTAGTCAGTTAATTAGACTACGCCAAGAAACCTAACCCCCCAACCCCCTTCCCTACAAGGGAAGGGGGAAAGATTCAAAGCCTCTCTCAGTAATAAAAGCTGCTCCTCTTCCCTCCCCTGTTAGGGGAGGGTTAGGGAGAGGTGGAGAGAGGTTTGGAGAGAGGTCACAAATGTGGTTCATTTACCTAAAAACCACTATACCTTCAAAAAAATTGACTGCATGCAAGAGTTCTAAGCATTTTTGCAAGAGGTCTATTGCAACAAGCCGCCAAAATAGCATTTGGTTTGGTGACAAGGTTAAAGCTTCCACATTGACACAACTTGTTTCCCTATCAAAACCAACGCAACACCAATCATCACAATCAGCGTCACCTGACCGCCAGGAACAAGTGGTTGACTGATGCTATTCGATTCTTCCTGCTCTTTACGTTGCTTCCAAATCATCAAGGCAGGAATAATCCCTCCTAAAACTGAAACACTGAATGTTCCAGCATAATCTAAAGCAGCCACGAAAATGTTGGGATTGAGCGCCCCGAGACTCATAGGCGGAAAAAGAATCAGTGAATAAAGCGGTAGGCGCTTAGACGGTTCACCTTGTCCAACAAGTGAAATATCTTTGAAGAAATCCAGCAAACCGTAGACAAACCCAATGAATGATGTGACGATCGCAAACTCCGAGAAAATGGACACTAACACTCCTAACCATTCTCCCGCGCCACCACTACGTAACATTTGCAGTGGGTCAAAAACAGTTTCACCACCAGACGTACCTTGTACTATATCGGGACTGACGCTTCCCAAAATCACGGCATTCCAAGCCAAGAACATGACCAAGGGAATCGCAGAACCAATAAAGATGGATTGACGTATTTTGCGGGCATCTCCTTCAAGTTGAGTCACAACCGTTGGCACAACATTATGGTAAAACAGCGCCACAAACATCACTGAAACGGCTGGAGGAAGCGCACTCCAATTTTGAAATGAGAAAGAGGAAGTGTTAAGGTGCGTTGTTCCCAGCAACAACAGTCCAAGAAATGAAGCAAGGACAATTGCCACAAACGCGCTGTTTAATTTCTCCACAAACTTTTCTCGCCCAAGATACATGATGCTGCCAAATAAGAGAGTGAAGGCGGTTGTCCCTACCCAAGCAGGCAGAACATTCTGCACACCTAACACTTTTTCAACCGCAGATACTAAAATCTCTCCACCTTGGGCAACATACGCTACAAGCAAGGCGTAGTGCAAGAACAGATACGCGCCACCAGCAACCCGCGCACCTAGCTTCCCAAGCGTCCTCTCAATCATCGCCAACAAACCTAAACTCGGACGCCCCACAAGACGCATCGTGTTCAAAGTCACTTCTGCAATCAAAAGACCAGAGACTAAAGCATAAAGCCAAACAGCAATAAGTAAAACTGTCGATGGCACAACGCCAGATGGCAGAGTCACCGCAGGTAATGCGAGGATACCAGCACCAACTGTCGTTCCAGCAATAAGTGCAGTACTTCCTAAAATACTACCCGGTTGATGACTGAGTTTACTGCCATAGAGTTCAAGGTTAGAAAATAACCGAGTGACTTGTGGGGTCTGCGAGTTGAGAACAGCCTTCATATGGGTTTTACTAAGGTAGGCACATTCTGAAACAATATGAAACAGAATATAAATTAATGTAAATTATCTTAGCAAAAACCCTTTCAGGACTTCTGCCCTAAGTACAACTTTTCATAAATTCATAACGTTATCGTAAATTAGGGGGTTTAAGACCCCTTTGTCTATAGGTAATCTCAGTTTCAGACGGAGATTTCAACCCCGACTGAAACTGTCTTCAATTTTGAATTTTGAATGAGCGAATTTTGAATGAGTGAATTGTTATTGGGTGGGCAACCAGACGGTAAAGCAAGTTCTTCCGGGGACAGACTCAACTAAAATGCTGCCGCGATGACGATTTTCCACAATTCGCCGGACACTTTCTAAGCCAAGACCCGATCCCTTACCTACGGGTTTGGTCGTAAAAAATGGCTCAAAGATGCGGGATTGGATATCTGCTGGGATGCCTGAACCTGAATCGATAATTTCAACCCGGACATGATTTGGTTTAGAGAATGTGGTAATTTCCAAGGTGCCTTGACCGTTCATTGCGTCAATGGCGTTGTCAATGAGATTAGTCCAGACCTGATTAAGTTCGCTGCCGTAGGCTAAAATTTTGGGAAGGGAAGGATCGTAGGAGCGATGCACCGTAATGCCGTATTTCAGCTTATGGCAGAATAACTGCAAGGTGTCCTCTAGTCCTTCATGGATGTTGACAATTTGTTGTGCCCCTTGATCTAGATAGGTATAGGATTTCATCGCACTGACAAGCGTAGCAATCCGTTCAGCTCCACGTAGTCCGCCACGAATCATAGACAAGACCTCAAAGGATAATGCCAGCCAGCGAAGTCCTTGATCACGCAGTTCTGTGGGGTCATTTTTCCAGGGCTGAGTTAGTTCCTCAAGGCTCTGAATTTCGATCCCTGCGGCTGCTAGAGGTGCTGCTAGTTTCCACGCCTGGTCAACTCCGTAGTTTTCTAGCCATTCCAACAGTTCCTCTTCGCGATCGCTTAAACTAATCAAGTCAATACGATTATTGGCAATAGCATCAAACCCAGCATCTCGCACTGCTAGCCATCGCTGCGTATGTTCAGGCGATACTTGGCGTTGCCCATAGATCAGGTTCATGCGCTCCAGTTCCTGTACTGCGGGAATGATCCCATTGAGCGATCGCACCAGGGCTGCTGCTGGATTGTTGAGTTCATGCGCTAATCCCGCAGCTAGAGTTCCCAGTGCAGCCATCTTCTCGCGAACGCGAATAAAAGACTCCAGACCCCGCAACCGTTGTTGAAAGATGCGAAAGACAGCTCGCTCGAAATCGCGACACTCGTGCAGCAGCGTTAGGAAGTCAACAGCAGAAACTTCGTGAAGGTGACAGTCGGTTACCGCTCGCATGGTCACCAGCGCTGGTTCTTCGGTCAACACCGGAACTTCCCCAAAATAATTAGGAGCATCGTGCTGTCCAATAGGCATTTCAACTCCATCCTGCAAACGAGTAATGCTCATTCGTCCTTTAGCCAAAATAAAGACGCCTTTTGTACTTCTCTTGTCACCTTCTGGCAAGAGTATTTCTCCTTGGAGCAAATGGATAGGTTTGACGCGATCGCATACCCATGCCAGTCGCGCTTGCGGAAGCTGCCGAAAGGCATCCAGTGTCAGCAAATCATCGACGCACAGCATTTGGCTATCTCCCTCTGAATATGAAGGCTTGAAGTCTTATCGCACATCACTAAGTACAAGATTGCACAAGTTCGTAACGATTTCCATCTCAATGCAATTGCGTTTCGTCATCAGCACTGACTAACAATTTTACCCTGATACCTGCTTTTTCCTTGTAAAACACATCGCTATTCCCTTTTCATAATAAGCAGCTTCATTAATAAACACAGGATAAACCGATGATTCTTCTTCATAGTAAATAGTTTTGCCATCAAAAGTGAGAAACAGAGGTTCACCTGGTTTCAATTCCTCATAATCTCTACCTTGAAGCTGAGGATGAATCATGCCTTCAATTTCCCCATCTTCGTTCTTAGGATAATCCACGACTTTTAAGTGCTGATAAATAGTTACACTATGGCTGACTTGGGGAATTTCGCCTTGATTATATTTCTCCAAATAATCCAGAATGGCATGAATAAGCTCTTCAGTTTTTTGAAACAGAGTTGCTTGGAGAGTTCCTTGTGGAATGGGACCAACTTCAATACCAAAACCTTTGTCACATATAGAATTTAAAAAAAATGATTCTTTTTCTGGTTCAATCCAACTATATATTTTCACTGTTGGTTGGATTGAACTCAAATAAGCTGCCAATTTTATATTAAATGGATTGTCATCCAAAAGGATGATACTTAGTCCCATGTTAGCTGTGGAACTGTGTAAATCCATGATAAAATCAACTTGCGGATTGCCTTTTGGTCCTAGAATTTGATTAATAAATCTTGCTCTATTTTCTTCATAGGAAGACCCTAGAGAATTATTCAAGTCTTCTATAGAAAAGCAGCGGTTTAAGTCTTTGTCAAGATATCTCCTGTTCGCTTGAAAAGCCTGCGGATTAGCAAGCATTACCAGTGTTTTAAAGCTAGGTCTTTTGACTAGTTCTGGAAAATTATCAAATTTTTTAATGAGATATGCACCTGTGAATTCGTTTCCGTGGGTTCCTCCCACAATGGCAACCTGTCTAAATTTTTCCATGATTGTTGTAGAGGGCTTGGGGTAAATAAATGAAATACTTTAGATATTGTCCCAGCATTATAAGTAGATGGGCAGAAATAAACGCCCTAAATGTAGTAAGGGCTAGAGCTAATGAAACCTCTGCCCTGAGTACTTTAATACTCACGTGCATTCCAGGAGTATACTTTACTTTAGTTTTAGAGGGGTTATACTGGCAAGTGGGTGAATTTAGACTGTAAAGGTAGATATTGTAAGACTGACCAACAAGCTATCTGATAAGCTTTCCCATACTGATGCGTTCTTCAATACCTTCAAGCCTTAGAGCCAGAAGGCTTATTATCATCACAAGCATCAATCAGTATGATATGGGGCGAACCTTTAAGGTTTAGACGTTCCAAAATTCGGTTTACTTTGGCAAGTTCATGTTTTGAAAAATACAATATTACCTTCAAAGAAGGATGTGTTGAGTCGCTAGATTTCTCATAGATTTCGCATTGCTTTGCAAGATTTTTTTCTAATTGCGAATTCTTAGCAAGCTTGAATTCAACTAACGTCTTGTCTGCCTTTCCATGTGACACTTTGAAATCGACGGTTCCACGTCCATCATTTACTTCTCTACTTACATCAGAAGGAGTAGAGAACCATGTTAAACGGTATAGAATTTGAAGGTCTGCTTCTCGTTCAAGAGGCTTACCCTTAACATAAAACAAACGATGTCCGCCTTTGTTTTCAATAACATCTTTAAGAAAGAATACTCGTTCTTTCGCCTCCAAATATGTGTTTCCTAGGCTTTGATAAAACCCAATTGGCTTTAAGTACTCATTCACCAGTTGATGAATTTGTTCAACGAAACGGGCTTTCACCTCTGCAACACGTTCTTCTGCAACAGAGGTTGCTTCATCACCCTCGTCTTCCTTAATCCTAACGTAATGATCAATAACCTCTGGAAATCTATCTATTGCTAAGCTGATAGCAGTTTGAATCTCCTTTTTTGTTGCTTTTGGATCAGTAGGAAGAATACGCAAAAGATACTCATTGACTTGAGCACGCAAGACTTCGTTCGGTAATCCACCAGCAATTTCTTGAAAACGCTCTAAAAGCTCTGGTCTATTAATCCATGACTCGTCTTTCGTTAATAGATCTTTGGGAGTAAGGAGAACATAATCACCATTAATGTAGGGTAGTCGAAAAGTCGCAGAGATCCAGGTACGCGTATCATAATTAAATTTCACCTTATTTATTCTTATAGACTTAATTTGACTTTTAGATAAATTGTTTAATGCAAAATCTTGAGTATATGTAGCAAGGAAATGTTTGATTAGGTTTGTTGTAAAGTCGCTGATGTTATCACGCCCCACACCTTCACGAACAAGACATAGTTTTTCTAAGTGGCTACTGCGCGTAATTGTCTCTTCGCCAAAATTTCTAAATACAGAATGTAAGTTTCTGTTCAGTGCCTTAGCAAAATCTTTTCCAAGTCCATGACCTTTATTGCCTTTTACACTGAACCCAAGCCAGTTTTGCTTAACTTCAGGGAACGTAAACCAGGCATCTACTAAACGTGGATTAATCGCGCCTGACAAAGACATTTCCTTTAAAAAGCGCATATAGCGAATGACATCTTCGTGAAGCTGTTGATAGGTTGCGTTTTCACTGTTAAACAGTAAAAATGGATCTACGAATAAGGGTAGATCGTTGATTAGCGATATATTGAAAGCTCCATATTTCTCGATTAGCTCCGGTGAAACATCAAAGAAATCTGAAAAGAAAATAGCCATTGAGTAATTTAGAGACTTTTTAATGCAAATCACATTATTTGGAACCAGCTCGCAATCATCCGCTGTGGCTCAAGTTAATTGCAAATAGCTTGAAATCTTTTTTAGCAGAGTCAGACAGCGATGACTGCGGTCAGTGTGCCGTCAATGAAAATCATGCGTTGACCGGAATAAATGAGTATGTTTTGCGGGCATTACAAACCATTCTAGCGTGTGATTCAATATATTGATTACAAGATGTTTCCCTTGGTAAAGGAAAGAAAACAAAGATGGATTTGAAAGAAACCTTGATGGCACTTGAGGAACAGTTTTGGGAAGCTAGCTCTGCTGCGAACGTTGACTTAATTCGGGGATACCTCACTGACGATGCCCTTACGGTGGGAACTTTTGGGGTATTGAACAAGGAAACCACGCTCGCTGTCAATTCGGGGCAACCACCATTCTTGTTTTGGCGCATCGACGATGCGCCCCGAATTTTGCAATTGACGACAGACAGTGCTGTTGTGATCTATAAAGCTACTGCACAGCGTAAGGGACGCGAACCGTTCACAGTAATGATGAGTAGTACCTATGTCAGCCGCTCTGGCTCGTGGAAGCTTGCGTTCCATCACCAGACACCACTCTAGGTTATAAAGGTCCGATTTACGCCTTCTTTAGTACCAAAGACACAAGAATCCCCATCGAGCAAACCGAGCAGGTTGAAGCGGAACTCCAAAAACATCAGATTCCCCATCAAGTCTTTCGCTATGAAGCAGAACACGGTTCTTGGGGCGATCGCCGCGCCAGCTACAACCCGGAAGCGGCTGCTGATGCGTGGAAACACGTTCTAGAACTGTTCCAACAGAACCTTCAGAAAATCTAAATCCCTCATTAATTAGTCAATTCCATAAGCTAAAGATATTTAGAACAAGTTGTGGCGTTGCATAAGCTAACTGCGGTTCCACCTATTAAACAGAAGAGTTCCCTTGACCAATTTCGCGGTGCCTGGTCGCTTGGAACGCCAATCATTGACTCAAACCCAAACGTATTAAACTTTGGATTGAAACGAGCCAATATTGAGACAAAATAAATTTTCCCTTGTGATTTAGCTTTGCGATTAAATCCAAATGGTGCTACAGGTGCGTCTTTCCAGTAAAGCGGTATATGGGCAGCTTTCAAGAACTTTAGACGTGATTCTAATGTAGCAGCCTCAATGCCCTCACCTCCCGGAACATACGGTCATATAAGGTATAAACTTTGAAAAGATAGTCGCGTAGGATTGTTAGAATCTAAGTGTAATGCATTAAACGCAATATTAAAGACACCCAAACAAATGCTAGAGGATGCTAAACAGGCTGAGGACGCTGCCGTATCATTGACTGTAGCAGATATCCTTGCTCTAACTTGTCAATTACCCTACTCAGAAAAGAATAAATTACCTGAAGAATCTGGGGTATACTTTGTGGCAGACCGTGATAGCATCCACTACATTGGTCAGGCACAGAATATAAAAAACCGAATTAAAGGGCATCATCTAGCTCGTTATTTCCGGCAAATAGAAGATGCTAAAATCATCTGGATGTACTTTCAAAAAGAAGTTTTAAACACTTACGAGTATGCTTTTATAAGGCGTGTTCACCCACATCTAAATGATGTTTCTTATGATGGTTTTTATTCGTCAACATTGAAAATAGAAAAACTGCCTAAAGATATCTATAAAAAGGTCATGGCTAAAGGCGGTTCGGCTTGGATAAGGGAATTAGTCATAAAAACTATTCAAGCAGAAGAAGAGCAACTAATAATTCCAACTATGGAGGGTATACTGCACGATGCAGGGGACACTAGATAGACTTGATGGGAGAGGGACGTGACTAGAACACCGATTCCGTAATAAAACGCGAGAATGAAAAATCCGTTTTTACGTCTTTTCAAACCAGATTTTACTTGTTGCAACCCCACGAAACCCTGTTTTTTCGTCATAATTCTGAATACTGAATCCCTCTTCTAGCAATAAGGCTTAGACATTACTTAGCAAGACTAGATCGAAAAACATTATGCTACTCCAAGTCAGTGGACATGCTTAAATACTCAATTCGATTATTACTTCCTAATTTAAAGTATAATAAAATACAAGTATTGATTGATTCATCCCGCATTTATGCAACGCCACTTTTTTGACCTACCACTTCACACCAGGTTTGGGCAAAAAATCCATCTGGGTGCTGGCTCCATTCCCGCAAAGCTTTACTCATCATCGTAATTGATTGCACATCAGCCCATCCCTTGGACACCGCTTGCTCAACCTTTTGAGAACCCTCAATTCGCAATGCCAGATATTCTGTAGCCAAACTTAACGGCTCATAGCACTGGTAGGAAGCAGAAACTTTGATTTGAGTAAACCCAGCTTGTCGTAGCAAAGCACGTAACTCTCTTCCCACATAGACATTACCGCCATTGTGCTGCTGAAGAAACTTGTAATACGAAAGTGCTTGCTCCAATTCCGGCGTAGAAGGCGCAATCAAAAAACCTCCCCAGTCTGGACTGCGAATCCCCACCTCCCCTCCAGGTTTGAGAACTCGCAACACTTCCTCTAGCGCCTGTAAAGGTTGTTGAAGATGCTCGAATAAAGCATGAGAAAAGACTGCATCAAACGAATTATCAGGGAAAGGTAAGGTATAAACACTTGCCTCGATGAAATCAATATTATCGATCGCTTGCTTTGCAGCATTTTCGCGGGCAATGCAAATTTGAGAAGCTTCCTGATCAATTCCCGTCACTGTACCAGGAAAGATTGCTTGCGCCAAACCCAAAGTTATCGTACCAGGACCGCAACCGCAATCGAGCAATTTCATCCCCGGACGCAGATAAGGCATGAAAAACGCTCCATGAAATTGTGCTGTGCGATGCATCATAAACTGAGTTGCATTGGTTGAATAGCCTGGAGTGTAATTCTCGGGCATCGTTTTCACTCCTGAATTGTTCTTGTATGAGCATCATAAATAGACCATTTTCAGATGTCCAATATATATTTGTTTGTATTTGAAACTTTTAAAATATCAAAATTATGGAACTGCGACACCTGCGCTACTTTATTGCTGTAGCTGAGGAACTGCACTTCAGTCGAGCTGCTGAGCGACTGCATATAGCTCAACCTCCCTTGAGTCAACAAATTCAGCAGTTGGAAGCAGAATTAGGAGTCGAATTGTTTCACCGCAAAACTAAGCGACAGGTGCAGCTTACAGAGGCTGGACGGGTGTTTTTACGAGAAGCTTATCAACTTTTGGCGCATCTGGAAGTAGCAATTCAAGCAACTCAACGTACGGGACGAGGAGAAATCGGACAACTGCGGGTAGGGTTTATCAGTCCAGTCACGTATAATTTACTGCCTGGTATTCTGCAAGAATTTCGGCAACAGTTTCCAGAGGTGGAATTGGTGTTGCAGGAGTTAACGACGGCTGAGCAAGAGCAAGCGCTTCGGGATCGCCGGATTCACGTTGGCTTTGTGCATCTACCTTTAGAAGATGACACCCTAAATTGGGAGTGCATTCAGCAAGAAACTCTGATTGTAGCGTTAGCTGAAACTCATCCCTTAGCGCAACAAGAAAGTATCGCAGTCCAATCTTTAGCGAATGAGCAGTTTATTTTGTTTCCTCGTTATTTAGGAGTCGGACTTTATGACAAGATTATGGCTCTTTGTCAGCAAGGCAATTTCACTCCGAAGGTAGGACAAGAAGCAATCCAAATGCAGACAATTATTGGACTCGTTTCAGCCGGAATTGGCATTGCAATTGTGCCGTCCTCTTTGCAAAATCTTCAGCGTACTGGAGTCGTTTATAGAGCGATTGCACAACAAACACCTTTAATCGAAACTGCAGTGGTCTGGCGAGGTGAGGAAGAAATACCAGTGTTGCGGGAGTTCCTCAAAGTTGTCAACAGCGTTACTAAAGAACAACTTTGACACTCTTTTAGGGTGCGTATCCTGTCTAGCTTGGCTCAATCACTTTCTCAATTCAAACGCATTTCACTTGATACCTTTTGCATAAATAAAATAGTTATCTGTCACTTTCACCTCAGCATGAAATCCTACTTGCGTTAGCTTGTCATGCAGTTCTTCCGGCTGATAAAAAATTTTAACTATCTTAAATTCTTGCTCATTATTTAACTTTCGTGTGATGTAAATATCGCCGTTGTTTTCTAGAATATGATTCTTAGCTGTTGATGTTGCTTCAAAGCGAGAGTCAAGGATAAAAACTTGTCCAGCAACGCGAACCGATGTATAGACTTTTGCTAAAAACGAATCAACTAATGTTGGTGGTACATGAGACAACCAAAAGGAGAAAAATACTAAATCATATTCAGCGTCGGGTTCCCATGAGAATAAATCGACTTGTCTGTACTCCACGTTAGGAGAACCTAACTTTCTGCGGTTAATTTCAATCACTTCTTGGGAAGCATCAAGCGCTGTAATTTGCTTGCCAATATTTAAAAGTTCCTGCGTCCAAATACCTGTTCCACAGGCTAACTCTAAGATATTTTCTACCGCACCAATCTGGTATAATGCGTTTTTGACCACAGCAACTTCATTGAACCAACGCTGGTTGATTTCCTCCCCACGATCATAGCGTCCAGTTCTGTAGAACCATTCATCATATTCCTCGGCTCTGGCACTATAGTAAGTAATTTGTTGTTGAATAATATCATCTGTCATAAATTGCTTCTTGTTTAGTTTTGGGTGGAGTGCTAGTCGTGATTGGGGTTCCGCTGACCAACCGAAGCTGATAAGTTTTTACTGGGATTGACACTCCCACGTCTTGAAGGCGTGGGATTCTTGGGATCTTGAAAGTAAAGTTATCAAGTTAATCTTGAATCCTTTGATGCTAATTTTATTAGTTGATTTGTTAATAATCTGGATATTTCTCGTACCTCTTTCACATCTGATGTACTAAAAGCTACAGCTAGTTTTTCTGTTTCCGAAGTACAACAACATAATTTTTCTACTAAATCTACCAAAGATTCTTTGATAGAAATCAAATCCGTAAAATTAGAATCAGTTAAATAATAGATAGACAAAAAGTCAAAATTTATTATTAATGCCTCTGTCTTTTCTCTAAGTTCACTAACAACAACAGTCTGGCACTTTCCTAATTGGGTAAACCAAGCTAGCACAGAAATACAATCTCTATATAATTGTAGCAAATTATCTCTCAATATTTGTTGTTTATCTCTACGTTCTTGAAATATATTAGATAAAAATGTGTTAACCAAAGTTATCACAGATCCAATAAAAGCACCAATTGTACCTGTAAAAATACCAATTAAAACAGGATTTTTTAGTAACAATTCGCTCAGATCTCGTGTTGACATTTATTTTTAGCCATGAAAGAGTGCAACAAACGATGAAAACTCTTCAAGTCCATAAATGCATTTTAGATATTTAAACCAGTACCAGCCGCAGTGAACAGTTATCGGGCGCGTATGGTGGGGAATTTAAAGTTGCCCTCCGGGTATCTCCTTCGGAGACGCTTCGCGAACGCCACTTGCTCTACTTGGGGAAACCCCAAGACCGCAGTGGCTCACCACCAACGCCTACCACCAATTGGTATGGTGTTTCCCCCAAGGATAAACACCTCATTCTTTACTGATAACTGATAACTGATAACTGAAAACTGTTAATACCATCAGTGCAGTAATAACTTAGACGTAAAAAAAATTAGTATAAAATATAATCAGTGTTCAGCAAGTAGTTGACATCTTCATTCAAGGTCGTCTACTCTGCAGCTTAAAACTGAAGTTGAATTAACATATTTTCAAGCCTTTGAAGTTGATTGCAATTATAAGCACGTACTATTTTCCTTTTTTAGCACGGTTTCTTTCCCCAATTGAGAAGGCAATTAAGGAGGCAACAATAATTAATATGCCAGAAAAATATGACGATAGACATCCTGAAATGGATATAGTTTATCGGTAGCAACAGGCAATTACCCAATACAGACTCCTTCAGTAAATCGAAAAGTTTTTCCACTAGAGCGATCGCTGATTTTTTGTAGTCTGTAATACTTTTTATCCAACAAATTTTTAACCAGCAGAGGAGGTATTAATTATGATTACTTATAGCTAGCAGGCTACGAGCGTTATTAATACTACTTTGATGCAAGATAAGCATCAATATCTGGGAATTTACGGTTTTGTATCAGCCGCTCCAAAAGTACTCAATCTGTAGATTGGGTTGAACAGTAGCGAAACCCAATCACTTGCAATGTTAGTAAAATTTGATACAATATTTTCTAGAAATTTTCTGATAAAAGCAGATGTCAATTCTGCTGCAATAGTTGTCTAGTGGAGAATCTAGTTATGACTCAACATGAGAATGAAACTTTATCAAATGTAAATCAATCTTCTTCACATTCAGGTATCCGATACTGGGGTAAAGTTGAGCTTATAGAGGAAGGAGAGACTTATAGAATTAATCGTCTTGAAATCAAGGCTAAGCACAGCATGAAAGCACAAATTCATTACCACCGTAGTGAACATTGGGTCGTAGTTTCTGGTGTTGCAAAGGTAACTTGTGGTAACGAGGAAATATTACTAAATCGAAATGAATCAACTTATGTTCCTCCCGCAACGCTTCATAAGGTAGAGAATCCAGGATTTATTGAGCTAGTTATTCTGGAAGTTCAAAATGGTGAGTACTTGGGAGAGGATGATACAGAGCGCCCATTGGACTTGACGTTGGTTTAGGCTCTCTACAGATGCTACAAAAGGTGGGCAGTGCCCACCGTACAAACTACTAACTTTTTCTTGGAGTAAACGATAATACCAATTTGAAAAAAGAATGCAACACATAGTAAAATACCCCTCCCTAACCCTCCCCTTGCTAAGGGGAGGGTGCGCGTTAGCAAGGGGAGGTTATCTGTCGCAAACATTTTTTGAATCGGTATAAGAAACTTTTCTTAACCGACGTTTTGTAAGTTTTATACTTGTTTTCCACCTGACTCCTAAATTGTAGTAGGTAATACTAAATATAATTTTTTTAATTAAATTTAACACATATTCTTATCAGTCAAATTAAAAAGCTTTAGTTAACTAGTATCCTTGACAAATTACTCGTCAAGTAAGCAAATTCTTATTGATGCGTGAAATTATAAAATTACAAAATTTATTATAAATTAATACTATTGTAGCCCGATCTGAATCTTGTATTTTTAATTGATGAGAGTTAGAATCCTCTAGAAGCTGGGTATACAATGTATGAAGTATCGAGTTTCTAATTTGATTGCTGAACTTTCCATGCCGAGGTTGGTACTTGGTTACAAATTATCACAATGCCGGCCCCTTTTACTGACAGATTGCTGAACAGTAGTGATGGTTGTCTAGTTGAGAATCTAGTTATGACTCACAATGAAAATAATGTTTTGTCAAATCTCAATCAATCTTCTTCTTTACATTCAGATATCCGATATTGGGGTAAAGTCGAACTCATAGAGGAAGGAGAGACTTATAGAATTAATCGTCTTGAAATCAAGCCCAAGCACAGCATTAAACCACAAATTCATTATCACCGTAGTGAACATTGGATCATAGTTTCTGGTATTGCAAAGGTGAGTTGTGGTAACGAAGAAAGAGTACTGAATCGAAACGAGTCAACGTTTGTTCCTCCCGCAGCGCTGCATAAAGTAGAAAATCCAGGATTTATTCCGCTGATTATCCTGGAAATTCAGAATGGTGAGTACCTCGGTGAAAATGATACAGAGCGCCCATCAGATTTGACTTTGGTCAGGTCTGTAGCTGAGAGTGAGTAAGCGTCAAAAAACCGCTTGACGCAACTGTGGGAAAACTTTAGATACCTTACTCAATACGTAATCACCATACGTTCCACGAAATTCGTGAACACTAGCCCGATCCCAGCGTTCCTCTTTGTTATCAGGCACTACCCCCACGCTGTCCAGTTCAATTGGCTTCACTTCGACGTTGAAGTTGGGATCGAAGAAGAATGGGAAAGAAAGGCGGTTTCTTCCCGACTTATTTTGAACGCGATGAGGTGTGGAGCGATATAGTCCTCGCGTCATGCGGTCTAGCATATCGCCGATATTGCATACAAAAGAATCTGGAACAGGGGGCGCATCTATCCAGCCCGATTTCGACTTTATCTGCAATCCCCCTAAGTCGTCCTGCTTTAAAATTGTCAGGACGCCGTAGTCAGTGTGTTCGCCTACACCCCACCTCTTTTCACCATCAGAGGGTGATGGATGAGGGGGGTAATTGAAGATCCGGAATAATATAAGCGGATCTGATGTGTAACGATCAGCAAAGTAGGACTCCTCTAGTCCGAGGCTCAAAGAAATGGCAGCCATTAGCGTATGTCCAAGCTGGGTCATTGCTGCCATGTAGTCAAGTACTGTCTCGCGAAATAGCCCAATGTTCGATGGAAAGAGGTTAGAACCGTGCATGGGGGTATCTGCTTTTACAAGCGGGTGGTCGTCTCCTAACTCAGCGCCAAAGTAAATACCTTCTTTCAAGTCAGGTTTTCCTGAGGTGAGTTCACCCCCAACTGGGAAGTATCCCCGCCATGCTCTACCTCCCAAAGCCATGCGGATTTGAAGCTTGGTTTGCAAATCTTGAGCAAAGAACTGCCGACTAAGCTTTTCCAACCTCTGCTGCAATGCTTCGTCCACCCCGTGTCCGACAATGTAGAAGAATCCATACTCGCGACACGCTTGTCCAATTTGAGCCGCTACCTGGTGGCGAGCCTCCTTTGGAGGAGCTTCGCTAACGCCAATTCCAGACACCAGCGCACTGATGTCAATGATTGGAACCACCTGTGAAAACCCATCATTTCTAACTTGCAAGATTTCCATCCTAGGATTGTGCTGAGGATTGTCCTGGAAACAGTTAAGGATAACCTTAACCTAAACTTGTACAAATTTTAACTCAACTTTTGCTGTTTCTATCTTACGTTATCTAAGGTATCTAGAGAGAATTGTGTTAAACTACGGTAAGTATATCGTACTTTAGATATATGCAATTGTATCAATAGCTGAAAACAGTCAAAACTCTCTAAAATTGCTAGTCAAATGCTACTTTGCTTTGCCTAACAACTGGTAATGCCGTTGGTTGTAGAAAATAAATCATTCTAAAACTGTCATTCAAAGCAAAACCAACAGGATCTAAAAATCTCAGTCGAAAGCGAGAATCCTTGCAAAATGCTTGACAGCGCTATGGTTTTGTATGCTTTGTACCCAGTGCCAAGCCTTGCAAACCACGTATATGGAAACGCCTACAGCATGCAGATTTGGATTCTTTTTTGTGTGGTGGTTTTTACTGAACTTGAGGAGTAAAAATGTTTAAGGCGATCGCGTGTGCTTGGATACTACTTGTTGTTGGCGACTTCCTTTCTACTTTTTGCTATCACGTACCTGAGCATGTTTTTGGTCATCTTCATGTGCAAACTCACCATTCCTACAAGAAGAACTTTCGCCATTACGCTATTCTGACGCTCAATCTCCAGGTTCTTCTAGATGGTATTCTGGGTGCTTTACCTTATTTACTGGTAGCAGCAGTGCTGTGGTACTTTTCCCCCATAGGTGTTTTGTGTGGGCTACTGTTTGGTCAGTTTCATGTATGGTGGAGACATACGAGCATCTTGGATTGGCAAACTCCAAAGTCACTGGATATTTTGTGCCGGGTTCTATTTATCACAACTCCAGAAAGACATTGGCAGCACCATCAAAAAACCAACCAGGGTTACGGGGATATTTTCACATTCTTTGAACAGCCAGCTCAAGGCTGGTTGCGTTTGCTACGCCTGTTGAGGTTGCGTTTTTCGCACCGGATCGTGTCTCAATAACATTATTTATATTCGGCTAGAGAATTTGAGATAAGAACTTGCGAGTGCGATCGCGAAGCGGGCGCTTTGCGCCATCGTGCGTCGGATTTTGAAAAAAGGCACTTGGCGTAGCTTCCTCTACAATCGTACCGCTATCCATCAAAATTACGCGGTCAGCGACTTCGCGAGCAAATCCGACTTCATGGGTGACGACTACCATTGTCATACCATCAGCGGCGAGGGTTTTGATCACATCCAAAACAAGAACGCACCATCTCTGGATCTAAAGCAGAAGTAGGTTCATCAAAAAGCATAATTTTGGGCTGCTCCCGCTAATGCTCTGGCGAGCGCCAAGGAAATAGGTGCTGGCGAATTACAAGTTCAAAATCTAAGGGGAATAGGAGACTTTTATATGTCTCAAGGCTGGATCAAGGATGCAATCTCGATTTACCGAGAGGGTTGGTACAGCGCTCGTCAGTTAAGCTATCGCCAGGGGGAAGCTAGTTGTCTGCAATCTTTAGCAGAGGCTTACTTTTGCTTGGGAGATGTAGAAAAAGCAAAGAAGTACAACAAGCAGAGTGTGAAGTGAAAGCAAGACATTGGCATCGCGTTTGTACAGAAACCTGTAACCTTGATGGAATGTGATTATCTTTTTCAAGATAACTCTATTGATGTGGAGCGATCGCCCTAGCTCAAAAGCTTGCTCAACCAAAAGCTGACGTGGACAACGCACATACGGACAGCAAAATTTTCTTCAGCCAAGCGAGATATTGAATATGTGGTTTTGCCTTATTAACCCTCTTTCAAGAAATAAAAATGTTTCTTTTAATCAATGAAGCCTCAAGTATTAAATAGAAAAGTCGCAGTACTAACTATATTGATGCAGGTAGCCCAATAATAAACTAGAACTTACGCACTTTACAAATAAAGGATTATATTGCTTTGACTCAATTGCAACCATAGCAATTTCTGTTAATAAAACTTTACAAAATCTTTACCAGTTCCTCACTTTTTCTACCTATTCTAGATATAAAGATTTTAGTTAGGGTCAAGTAATGCATCCTGTAACAGCTAAATATAGATGGAAGAAAAAATATTGCTTTCTTCTCCTACTCATAGTTTCTGCAGGTTTGTTAATACATATTAAATTCTGGCTAACACCTTCTGATTCTTTAAAAGAGGCGGATATCTACTATATTTGGCTGGAAGGCAAAAGGATTATTACTGGAGAAAATCCCTATGCCAGAATTTTGACAGGTGATATGAGGGTCAATGATAAATATGCAACTTATTTTCCACTTGCCTATCTTTTTTCTGCACTAGTTCAAAAGCTTGGTTTTCCAGAATTTCGTGATTGGTTATATTTGTGGCGACCTATTTCTTTTGCCTTCCACATTGGTATAGTGGCTTTAACTCTGAGATACTTTCAGAAGCGAGGTTTATGGATACTTGGCTTTGTAGCTTCTACAATCATCTTATTAGGTCGCTGGAGTATCTATGTAGTACGTGTTCATCATCTGGAATTTGCAGCGATCTTTTTTTTGTTGTTCTCTTTAGTTCTTTTGAAAGAGAAGACAAGACTTTCTTTGCTTATGTTTAGTGTCTCTTTGGGAATTAAGCAGATTGCAATATTTTTGCTGCCTTTATATCTCATACACATCTGGAAAAATGGAGCTAAAAATAGGTGCACGAAAAATCTAGTTTTTGGATTTTGTATTATATTGAGCATTCCTGTTTTAACATCATTGCCCTTTCTAATTTGGAATGCTGAGGGCTTCTTCAAATCCGTCTTGTTTTCAGCAACGCGGTTAGGAAGTTTGCACATAGAAAGTGCGCCGTCAGTCGATGTTGTTTTTTCTCAAAAATTCACCTGGATTGTAGGATTAAGAGCCAAGTTGCTCATGTTATTCTTGATGGGAATGCTTTACCTGAGTTTCCTAAAAGAAAAGGTAAGCATGTTTGTATCTTGCACAATGATCATGATGACATTTGTGTATTTTAATTCAGTGCTGTTCTTGCAATATTTCTTGTGGCCTCTATGTCTCATTCCATTTGCCTTGATTGAATCGATAGTTTTATCTTCTAGGCAAAGCAGAGCTAAACTTCTCTCTTCAGAAATGGGAGAATGAAATCTTTCGACTTACGAAAACGAAAACAAGAGCGGTCATGGAGATGCCAAGTGATTTGTAAGCAGAGATGTAGCTCCAATGCCTAAATTCTATATAGATAGCTGCCCTTCAAAGGTGGTGAAATGCTAAACGAAAAATAAACATTAAAAGAAATGAGTGAAAAAACAGCTAATTCTCCTTCTTTAAGCATCAATAAGATTTACCCTTATGCTCTGTCTGGAATCCTTTTATTAGCACTAATTCTAGGTCTTATAGGCTTAAATAAAGGACTGTGGAATGATGAAGCTTTCACTGTTCTGAAGATTTCACATCAAAATATTTTTGAAATGTTTAAGCAGTTAAGAACAGATGTTCATCCACCTTTGTATTATGTATTGCTTTATTTTTGGGGTAAAATCAGCAAACAAGAAGAATTTCTCAGATTGTTTTCACTTTTTTTGAGTCTAGGAACTTTAGGAATTGTAATTAGCTGGATTAAACAATACTCAACTCTAGCTAGTCTGCTTACAGGAGTATACTTAGCAACAACACCAATAATGCTCAGATACTCACAAGAGCTAAAAGCTTACTCTTTGGTAGTTTTTGCAACATCATTAGCATTTTTATTTGCTTCTCATATAATAACTAAGCCAGAAAAATATTTAGGATATATAGGTTTATCATTAAGCCTAACTGTAGCGGTATCTACACATTTAGTTGGGGTAATGCTAATACCTGTTATTCTTTTTTTCATAGGAATTCAAGCTTTTTTATCTAAAAAAAACATACAATTATTAAAACTTGCCGTAACAATAATAATACCAACCATTACCTTTATATTTTTTAAATTTTTCTGGCTAAATCAATTAGAGAAAATTCAAGATACTTGGTGGTGGATGCCCCGTGTTAACTTCTATTTAATCTCATCTACTGCTAAATATTTGTTTGGCTTATCATCTTTATATTTACCTATTAAATTTATTCCCTGGTTTGCGTTTCTATTTTCAGCTATATTAGCTACTTCCTTTTTTTTCGGGAAATGGAGAACCAGTTTTACTTTTCTTGTTACGGCAGTCATTTTATGGCTAGAAATTTTAATTTATTCAATAATAGATAGTCCAATATTTTATTATAGAATTCTTTTGCCTAGTCTAGTACCATTTACTGCATTTATAGCATTGCAGATAGCAACTATACCGACTAAAAAAATTAAAATGGCATCTATTGTATGCTTAATTATATTAAGCATCAGCTATTCCGCAAACTGGATAACCAATCAAGCCTATAAACCTGTAGAAGAAAATCGAGCAGTGGCTCGATTAGTAGAATCAGAATGGCAACCAAATGACTTGGTTATATTTTATCCTGCATTTATTCAACAAACAGTCAATTATTACTTTAAAAATATACCATCCCAAAAACAAATTATAGTATGGGAACCTAAGAAACTTGACCAAGTAAGCAAGAATTTCAATGAAAAAATATCAAATATTAATCTAAATACAAAAGAATTAGATATATTTTTTATTGTTCTAACTGGAGATGTTGAAGGTTACAACGATTTCTTGTCAAATATACTTTATACTATAAAATCTAAAAATTTAAAATTAAGAAAATTTAACTTATTCTTAATCAAAGGTCACGACTCATATTTCTCAAACAAACATGAATCTAGTGAAAAATTGATAGTAACTTCAGAATCGAAATTGGGTAAACCATATTTCTATCAAGACTTTGGTATGTATGTGATTTCAAAATATAGGACTAGTATTTGATTTTTGAAAAAACTCAGTACACCTCTACCTCCCTTATTTCCTATTCCCTGTTAAGAATTAAGAGTTCCCTACCTCTACGAGTAAGTTCAGAAATCAAACCGGATTTCTATATATGGTAGTCTTCAATAATTCGTGAAAAAATCTTACTTGAAATTTTTTTTGTCATTTTGTGGAAGATTTTTTTTACGTGAATGCTTTCATCTTCTCTACCAGCGAATCCAGTAGAAATAAATTTGCATTGAAGGTGGCACTTCATTGAGTCAAATAATTGCTTTAAGTAGTTAGCGATTATACAGCACCATTGTCTATCCCTGTTAGTACTCGCTTTTGTCCCATATCCTTAGTAGAGAATTTTACACGTTCGTAACGAATTACAAGCCGCCCCAGCCTTACTAGCAGGGCGACACGGAGAAAAGTCAGACGGGGATTGAGACCCCGCCTGACTTTAAGCGCCTGAATCTCTGATTCAAGCGGGGTTTCAGACCCTTGGACGCTTCGCGTCCGGTACCCTTGGAGACGAAGACACTTGAGACGCAAAGACGCGGAGCGTCTCCGTCTCCCCGTGTCATCTTCGATGAAACTTTTGTATGTGCAAAATGAAGAAAAAAAGGAGGAGACGTTGCACTTCTATGAGCGGGTAGGATTCAAGCCTGGAGTGAAAACCGGATTGATTGCCCTACCATCAGAGCAATTGTGCGAAGGTCATCACTTTGCTGAGAAAACACTGTTGCCAACAATTGCAGCTAGACTTTTTAAATCTGGCAGTTCCAAATCTGCTTTGCCTTGAGCTGGTAGATAAGCTCCAGAACCTTCTTGACCTAGTCTGCGATTTATCCAAACCGTTGATAACCCTAAGGAATTTGCCGGAACAATGTCGTGGTAAACACTACAAGCAACGTGCAAAACTTTTTCACAGGGTAGTCCAATTTTTTCAAGCGCCACTCGAAAATTTTGCAGTGAAGGCTTGTAGCTTTTTACCTGCTCGGCGGTTACAATCTCATCAAACTCAACTTGCAAATGTTTTGCTGTCAAAGCAAATAGCTCATCATCAACGTTGGAAATGATTGCCAGTTTGAATCGCTGTTTCAGAGCCTTCAGGGCTTCAACTGTATCAGGAAAGGGTTGCCAATACTTGATAGAATCAACAAGCGCATTCAACTCTGTGGGAGAAGGCGTAAATCCAAACTGCTCCCCAAACTTTTGTACAACCCCCCTCAGAACATCTTTATACTTGCGGTAGTCTCCCTGCTCCAGATTCGATTCAAAGCGAGCAAACCACTCAAGGATTTCGTTCTCACTCAGTTGAATCTGATGGGTTGAGAGAACTGGTTGCAACGCCTCGATCACTCCTTTTTCCCAATCAATCAGGGTTCCGTAGCAGTCAAAAGTCAAGATTTCATATTGGTTCAGGTCAATCATGATGTATGGTTCCTAATTCAATACTTCGGTTAGTCTAGATTTTGTTTTTCTATTGCCCGTAGGTGTTCCACTAGTGCTTTACCGTCTATATTGTGGTCTCGGGCAATTTGCTCCGCACTCTTATCATCCCCTGAGCAAATTGCATTTACTAATTTCCGGTGCTGCTCTACAATGTCATCTAAATCTGGATGTATTGCATTGCAGGAAATAATGTAAAGGCGGATTTGCTGTTCAACAATTTTGTACTGCTCCTGTAATCGACGATGACCGGCAAGTTGAATGATTGCCTTATGTAGGGTAAAGTCTGCATCAGCGATTTGGCTCCAATTCCCCTTCTGGACAGCTTTGACTAACTGTTGTAAGCCAGCATTTAACTCTTTTGCCTGACTCGGTGTTATTGCAACAGCCGCCAGTCCCGCCGCCAGACTCTCAAGCGCACTCCGCAGCGTGTATAGCTCCCAAGCATCCTGCGAACTCAGCCCCGAAACAGTACAACCTTTGTAGGGTAACTGTACAACCAAGCCTTCATAAGTTAGTTGCTGTAATGCCGAGCGTATAGTTGCTCGACTGAGATTAAATTGCTCTGCCAGATTGATTTCTAGCAAACGAGTTCCCGGTGCAAGTGTACCATTGAGAATTTGTTCTCGAATGACATCAGCTGCTTGAACATCTAAGCTCCGAGGTAGGATGGCAGGCTGGGGTTGCTTCCCTTTCATTTTGATCTTTGTAGAAATGCGAACAAGTTGAGCGCAGTTGCTGACTTGCGACTGCTTTTTTCATGCAAACTACTGATAGTCAAACTGTATCTGGCAAATTGTCGATTGTCAACAATCGACAATTTTCATCAAACCTTAATGACTGGTTATTAGCATCAGGGATAAAATGAGTACAATCGCGGAAAAAAACTTACAGCAGCAATTCCTGAGTCAGGAGTCAGAAGTCAGAAGTCAGAAGTAAAAAGGGCTTTATGTCTAGCTTTTAGACCTCAAAATTGTACTTCATTTACTTGCAATGTGCTGTACGTTAATCACATTAAGGAAGATACAGCAGCAATTCAGTAACGTCAGAAGTCAGGAGTCAGAAGTAAAATTTCCTCTATATCTGGCTTTTGAGTTGAAAAGCTGTACCTCAAGAAAAATGCAATCTGCTGTATAAGTCATGTCAGCACAAGAAAAAAAACAAGGCGATCGCACAAAGTGCCTGTCCAAAGGACATCGCCCGTCAATTCTGTGAGCAGACATGGGGAAAGGGAAATTTGGCGGTAGTAGACGAACTTGCTAGCTCTGACTTCAAGGTTTATTACCGGAAAACTGGGTTTAAAGCCCCCTCCGCGCATGAGCGGCTTTCTCTTTGTCTTTAGGCTTCTGCAAGCACTCTTTGTTGTGCTCTACTTCAATCTCATATTGCCAAGTTGCGGAAGCGTAATCCGCTGTGGCACTCAGTAGGTTCTCAAGCAGTGCAAGATATTTGTCAGCGCATTGAAAAAGCCTATCAATTGTTTTTTAAGCACAATAAGAAGGGGGTTCGTCCACCAGGATTCAAAAAAGTTAAGAAGTATAAATCATTCACCCTTAAACAAGCAGGATATAAGCGCCCCACGAGGGGGAAGTCAAAAGTGAAGGTAACAAATCAAAAGTATTAAACCCCCTCGGAACAAATCAAACAAACACCTGCATTCTTGTTTGGCTAAAAGCCCTGCTCTATAAGGGTTTTTAAATGTGTTAGTTACGAGTTTCTTAGTGGTAATAGGGTCAAAATTGGAAATCGGGTTTATCAATTTGATAACTGGTAACTGATAACTGATAACTGATAACTGATAACTGGTAACTGGTAACCGCTCACTGCAAAAGATGAAATCAAATATTTCAACACACAAATCATTAATAAGAGCAAAACTGCTGCTGTTACTCGTCCATCTAAAAGTTTGAAATATAAGCCTGGGGAACAGGGCTGAAATCTATATACAGCAGCAATTCAGTAACGTCAGAAGTCAGGAGTCAGAAGTAAAATTTCCTCTATATCTGGCTTTTGAGTTGAAAAGCTGTACCTCAAGAAAAATGCAATCTGCTGTATCTTGTTCTTTTTAGTTATATAAGCATGGTAATATACAATAACCAAAGCGCTCAAAGTTTAGAGACCGACGGCGCTTTTGTTTAGTTATTATTCATTAACTAAAGTTATGAAATCAAATTTTTCCGAGATTCAGCGCATTCACAGGAATAATCTTCTAAAAAATCTTTCAATCCAGGAACTGATTAAACTGGAGACGCTTGCAAGGCAGCAGATAGCAGAGGAATTAGCCCGAAAGAAGCAAGAAGAACCGCAAGTGACAAGAGGATTTGGAAAAGGATTTGACAGAAAGCGACGCAAATAAACGGATAAAGCAAGTCTTGTTGCTATTGATGTTATGGCAGTCTGGTAGTATCCAGCTGTTTTGGAGTTGGGGAAATCACGCCCTAAGAATGTGCGCCTAAATATGGGGGTTTTGTAACAAAAATAAACCTGAAAAATACGACTAAAATTTATATTTATTGTGCTTTTTAATTAAAAAAGCATGGTACAATACAAAAAACAAAAGCGCCCGGCAGTCTCGCAAACTTTGAGCGCTTTTGTTCAGTCCATTTATTAAACTTAAAGCCATGATAACAAATCTTGACTCAACTGCGATCGCTTCTGAAGAAAATTTACAAAAAAATCCTACAATTCAGGAACTGCTTAAGAGAGAGGCGGATGCAAGTCGGCAGATAGCACAGCAATTGGCGGATAAGAAGCAAGAGTGTGGCAAGAACAAGCGCAAGTGGCAAGAGTATTTGCAAGAAAACGGTATTACAGAACGCGACGCGAATAAACGGATAAAGCTTGTCCGGTTGCCATTGGTGTTATGGCAGGTTGGGACAATCATGGCGCTTCAGTTAGTCACACCCATGATGGAGCCTGTACGAGATTACTTTACCGCGACTGGTGATAAGGTGACTCAAGAGGCTGTGCAAGCCAAGATGGACGACGCGAAGCTGATGCGGAAAATGGAGCGTGAGCTAATGGCTCAAGAGGAAGAGGTCAGTGTCTGGAAACTGGATAAGAATGGGCGACGGTATTGGGAGAGCGGGAAAAGTTATGACCAAGAGGCGGGAGTTGTATTGGAGGAATTGGTCAAAGAAACTGGGAAACTTCCTCAAACAATCATTTCTGAAGCGCTTTTGTTGATGGTTGATGGTGGGGTGAGTGTCGAGCGCCTGGTAGATGACAAAATCCTCAATGGCGATGATACAGCAGAATTGAGGAGTCAAGAGTCAGGCTTAAGAGAGGGTCAGGCGACGGGAGTCAGGAGTCAAACAGCTTTCATATCTGGCGCCTGAAGTCTAGGTTGTCTAGCTCACTTAGTTGCAAACTGCTGTAATTTCTGTGTGAACAGGGAGGTATAACGGCACGAACGTTCTTGTTGAGTGATGATGGGTTGACTCAATGGCATCCAGCTATTTTTGGAGTTGGGGAAATCTTTGTCAGAATGTGCGGCATTCATATTATTGGGGGTTTAGTAAGAAATATAAACCACAGCCAAAACCAACAGAAAGCTATCACTGGGGAAGCAACCCCTTTGGAGAATTCAAAAATCAAAAATCAAAAGTCAAAAGCAAGAGCCGTTTTTTTGACTTTTGGCTTTTGACTTTGAGCGAAGCGAGTGCCAGGTATCGAAATCGGTGAAATGCTTATGTTTTCGTAGAAAGTGCTTTTGTAAAAATATTGTTACAACTAACTAAAAGGCTTATGTGTTAATCAAGTTTACAAGTCGCAGCGAGAGAAGAACTGACTAGGGATCGTGTGGTATGGGTAGAGTAGTGATGGTAAGTACCCTTTGGGGACATTCTTGTGAATGGGGGCAGTAATATTCAAATCGAGATCGCTAAAATGCGTATATTTCCATTCTTTACGCTTTTCATCATACCACCCCACACGAACAGCATAACGCTTATAACGCTTGTAAGCTTCTTCGTCTACATTCTCTAGTCTTAAATCCAGTTTATTTCCAGTGTTCAAGAAAATACGTTTTTGGGTACTGAAACCAAAATGTCCATCCGAGTGTGTTAGCCAAAGCTGGTCAATTTTTTTAAGGTCTGGGCAGGAAATATTATTTATTGAGTCAATGTCTAAGCTACCTTCTCTTGCTCTCTTGGCAATGATAAATATAAGCTGCGTTGTTGTCTGATCGGCTTCCTTCCAATTTCTCGCCTTCATTAAGTCTTCGAGTTCAAATAGGTAGTAATTTTTGAGAGACGTTTCAACCTCAGACCGAATTTTTTTTTCACTATCCGGTAGTAGCTCAATTAATACTTTATGAATTGATTTGATACTATTACGATCAATAATTTTAGGAAGATTGTTTTCCAATGTAATATCATTATGAGTTTTCAAGATATTAAAAGCTTCTTTGTAAGCTTTGATTGCTTCTTGATTATTGTTTTGTTGCTTGAGGAATTTACCGAAAATAGTCCAAGCAAATAATTTTATTTGTAAATCTTGACTAGAATATTTCCTGGAAATTTCTTCGTTCTCCCGTGTCTTTAATAACTTCATGCTATTTTCAATGTAAAATTTTGCTTCATCCCACTTTTCTAAATATTGATAAGCCAAAGATTTAGAAGCGTGTAGAAATGCTTGATTAAGTATAAGACTGTCTTTAATTTGCTTGGACACTTCTGCTAGTCTGGATATTTCGGATGCTTCAGAATACAAACGATAGCTTGATAGTTTATTCGCTAGTTCTCTGAGGTTTTGGGCATCTACAATGTACCTTTCTATTTTCTGTAATTGCTTTTGAGCTTTTATAACTTTAGAGCCAGAAATTACCGCCACTATTCCGAAGATAACTGCTGCAAATAATGTCACACTTAAAAAAACAATTCCTTTACGAATCTCCCGTTGAGCTTTCCTATTAGCTTCCGCCAGTATTTGATTCCTTTGTTCTGCTGCTTCCCTATCCTTTCTCTCACGTTCCAATGCAGCTTCTTTTTCCAATGCAGCTATTTCCTCTTCTCGTTCCTTCGCTTGACTCGCTGCTAAAAACTCTCTATCTTGATAGTTTAAACTTTTATCTTTTGACCACTCTAATGCATCCTGTAATGCTTTTCCACGCAACAGTCGGGACTCATCGCTACCCCCAGAAGCTACCCAAAACTTAAAATTCTCTGAATATGGGCGTAAATTTCTTAATTGAGTTTCAATCCAATTCTGCTCGAAAATCTCTTTATAAATTGGGTTGTAAACTCTTAACTTATTTTGTTGTCTAACGACTAATCCTGAAAGCTGTAGTTCGCTTTGCTCTTGAGTCTCATTTGCTGTAATCTCAGATTGCTCTTCTGAACACCGGATTTGCTGATACAATTGCAGCAGGTAAGATGCGCGTTGTTCATCCCTGAGAATCCTATCTCGAATAGTCCTGAAGTGTTCGGGTTCATCTTGGGATTCCCAATTTTCGATCAGGCGCGATCGCACAACCTGTTCAACAGTACGAGGATTATCTCTTTCTGATTCCACCATAAACTGACACAGCTTTTGCGTCAGAAACGGTTGTCCTCCCGTCCAGTGTAAGATTTCTTTCATCACTGCTTGAGAATCAGAATACCTTCCGTGCAACCCCTTCTCTAACGGTTCGACTTCGTGCAGTTGAAATCCCTTGAGAGAAATAGCTTTCCCAATATTAAACGGGGTGCGCTTCTTATCTTCTATCAAATTGCTTGGTGATGCGACTCCCAACAAACAAAAGGTGAGGCGATTATATTCAGGATTATCAACACGCTGATTGTAACAGGCACGGATAAATGCAAAAAAGTCGTCTGTGGGGAAATTGAGGCTGAGAACACTATCAATCTCATCAATAAAAATGACAATATTCTCTTTAATCTCAGCAAGCAGTATCTCTTCAAGAAACTTCCGAAATCGCGTGACAAGCGAATTTAACTGATTTTGTGACCACCAATCCCCAAATTCTACATCCAATCCAAAACTCTCAACGAGCGTATCAATCAAATCTGCATACCATTGTTCTGGTGGGACATTCTGAATCCCTCCAGCAGAAAGGTCAATAGCTGCACATTCTACGCCAGACTCTCGTAATCGGCGCATGGTTCGCACACGCAAGCTGGACTTTCCACTTTGTCTGGAGTTCAGCACATAACAAAATTTACCCGCCTTGAGTCCTTCATACAATTCGCCATCAGCTTCTCGCGTCACATAAGTGGTGGCTTCTTCGGGTAGACTTCCAGAAAAGATATACTGGTCAACCATAGCTTATATCATGTTGGTTCTATTACCCATGACAAATCTACCCCACCCGCCTATCGGCACCCTCCCCTTGGCAAGGGGAGGGTTAGGGAGGGGTAACGTCAGGATTATGGTTAATTCGTTGGACATCATATTACCCCAAACGCATGGAAAAATACTGACGATATAAATCGCAACTGAGAACGCAATCATTACCAGAGAATTTCACTAACCCCAAGCTGTGCAGTTTAAACCCAACTTCCGCATCAAGTCTCATAGGTTCATCTGCCATCACCACTTTTTTATAAGCTGATTCTAACTGAGGATTGTGTTGTAAATTCCACAGTTCCTGTCGCAGATGGTCGCTAAAAATTCCCTGTTCCGTCGGCGCAAGGCTTAAAAGTTCTTCTAGAGTGATTTGCTGACTCTTGAGGTTGGCTAAAGCCTGTTGTATAAGATATGGGTGTCCTCCTACCAACTGCATCAACTGACGAAATCCATCTTCTCCCAACTGTCCATCTAATTCATACTGGTTGGCAAGAGTTATGACCTGAGAAAGGTTAAATTCAGGTAACTCTATCGCTAATCCAACATTAAACGGTGAATGATTGGTATCCAAGGATGGATAAACTTCGGTGGAATGAACCACAACTAACCGCAGTTTCTTCCAAATATTACCAACTTTGTCCCCTTGTTTCGCTGTTTCATACCAACTCCGCAGAAGCAAGCAAAATGGGGAGAAAATATCAGGATATTCAAATAACCGTTCAAAATTATCTATAGCAAAGACCAGAGGAGTTTTGATATCTGAGAGTAAATACTTTTGAAAGTAACGAGTACAGTTTTTATTCAGCCCGTAGATATCTTGCCAGTATTCGTTCACCTTAAGTTGAAGTTCTAAACTATCAGAAACATCAACGCATAACCACTGCAAGAAACTTTTTAAGCTAGTTAAGGTATCAGTATCAGCAAGTTTCAAATCTAATTTAGCTGTTTGATAACCCTGCTCTCTCGCATAGTCGAGCAATTTCTCCAATAGTAAAGTTTTTCCCATTCTCTGCGGTGCTTTAAGGCGAATCAGCGCCCCTGGTTGTACAATCGCACCAAAGCTTTTCTCCTCAATGGGCGGTCGTTCAATATATATGATTTCATCTGGTTCTGGTGTATAATTTCCAGGTAGTGTTTCTTTTGAACGTTGGGATTGTAAATTATTCTGAGTCATAAGTTGAGGAATGAGTTGCTGTGGTATCCCTGCTACCCGAATGAGACTACAACCTAGTTTATAAGCAAACTCATAACTCTTATCTGCTCCGAGTGCATCATAAAAACCCACAGCAAACTCAATTGCTGCTTTATCTTGGATTGCCTGACGAATGCCTACAACATAATTGATGTGTTGTGCGATCGCCCTTGCCTGGTACTCTGAATAACAAGCATTAAGGACAACACACTCAACTTGGTCAGCAAACAGTTCAAACAATCCTGCCAATGCTTCTGCATCAACTAGCTTGATTTGACCCGCTTCATCTTCAAATACCAAACCATCTTCAGAAGAACCGTGTCCGGAAAAGTGAATGATGTGCGGTTCGTATTCCAGAATAGCTCTGTGTATATCTCTGTAGCGTACTGCTTCTGCCCGATCTATTGAAAAGCGATCGCGTTTCTTTGCCCGTCTTAACCCTTCCTTTATTTCGCGCATCTCCTCATCCAGACGCAATGGGCTTGTTCCAGAGGGATTTGCTGACATCAGCAGGATTTTTCGGTTTGGACTGGG
The DNA here is from genome assembly GCF_963920835.1 of Scytonema sp. PCC 10023. Taxonomy (NCBI): domain Bacteria; kingdom Bacillati; phylum Cyanobacteriota; class Cyanophyceae; order Nostocales; family Scytonemataceae; genus Scytonema; species Scytonema sp. PCC 10023. Next base: position 11,695 of record NZ_CAWUDP010000089.1, on the reverse strand, counting down.
ATTATCACTCATGAGAAACTTAAGGTGTTCAAGAGTTATGACCTCGCATTGACACAGACTCTTTTGTATAAGTGCAAGCACTCATTGCTTATGCACTTAATAATAAAGGATGGTGTCTGTACCGCAGTACTTGTGGATTGAATAAAAAATGCATATTATAAGACCACACTGCTGAAAAACAGTGTGGCTTGGTTAGTTATAGTGATTTTAAAAGTTAATAAATTAAATCATCGATAAGTTTTGATGCGTCACTGTTTTTTAGTGACAAAGTAAGTTACAAAACCAGATTCCAGGATTCCGGATTCCACTCAAATATTTTTTCTTGCGATTAGCCCAAGCCACTGCCCTAAATCGCGACTAGGCTGTCTGAATACTGGAAAGGTTGCGATTCGGGGCAGTGCGCGGAGTGCGATCGCCTTTATGCACTGCGCTTTGCGCAATCGCCCTCCAATTTCCTCTAAGAAATTCCCGCTATCGTGGTAAAATAAATAAAACAAAGCGCCCGGCTCTGACAAAGTAGGCGCTTTTGTTTGAAACATTATATATTTCTTAAAGCCATGATAACAGAAAACATCACGGATGCGATCGCCTGCCCAAAATTTTCTGGCATTTCTGGTGAAATCGACGAGAGATTTCTCAGAGTAAAAGAGTGGTACGAGTTTATTAACGAGCAACAATTAAAGTTTGGGCAGTACCTCGCTGAGGTAAAAGCAGAAACAAAGCGCCAGTATGTAAGGGGACTAGAGAGCGTAGGACTGGTAAAAACTCAGTTGAATAAGTTCATCAAAGCTGCTGAGATTGCCGATAATCTCCCCAGTAAGTTGTCCCCAAAACTTGGTTTATATGTCTTGCTCCAACTTGGACAGAAGCGAAATGGGGACGCCGTCGAACACTTGACTGAGAACGACACCCAGTTATCTGCTGCTCAAAAAATTAAACAGCACCAGAAGCCACCACAGCCAAAGATGCCCAAGCCTGTGATCGAATGGGAGAGGAATCGGGAAGGCTCGCGCACTCTTGTATTGCGCCTCACGGATGGAGATGCGGCACTCGCCATTGAAAGCGGATACAAAAAATCAGGCTTACCGCTCCCCTTGTATCTATCTAATCTCATCCAGCGCCATGAGGAAGTACCCCAAAGCTGGCAGGGGGCACAGGAGGAATTGGCACAATATATGGATACTCAGAGCGAAGAAATTCAATCGCTCCTCAGCCAAATCAGGGAAGCCAACGAACTCATCAACAGGCTTCCGAATCCAAAGGACGCAACTGAATGGATGATGCTGCGAACTGCGAGAGAGGAAAGAGAGAAAGCAGAAGAGATACTGGGCGCTCTGTATTTTTAGCAGCTAAAAAGCGATTGGCTGAGTCCAGAGGACACGCACCCGGAGCGATTGCCCGAAGGGCAGTGGGCTTCGCCCAATCGCCCTCAATGTTCTGCACCGTAATGGTTATTCTTCTGTCACTTGCGCCCAACGATTTATATCTAACGATATTGACAAACTCTTCTCTCTTGTGGAATGAAACAGCCCTGCTTTCAGAAGTGCATAAAAATTTCTAGTCTCCCTTATGAAAGAACAGAGGCGGTTGAAATCAAAACCGCCGCCACACAAACAAAAAAGGGAAGCTGGAACAATGGACACCAAAATTTTACTTGAGCAATTCCAACTGGTAAACTTTCAAAAAGGCAAACGGATCACGATACTGGGCGCAGGTATCGCAGGTTTAGTAGCAGCATATGAGCTAGAGCGCCTGGGACATGAAGTCGAAATTATGGAAGGTAGCCCACGCATCGGTGGACGGGTATGGACACACCGCTTTGGTAACTCCCCTGATGCACCCTACGCCGAACTGGGAGCAATGCGTATCCCAAACGACCACGAAATGACTCTGCACTACGTACATGAAATGGGACTGTCTGACAAACTGTGTAAGTTTATGACAGTGTTTGAGGAAAGCAACGCAATGATGAACATCAACGGACAAGTGCTGAAAATGAAAGACGCACCTGGTGTTCTGCAACAAACAGAAGGCGGTATTTTCAGTGACACTCGCTACAGTGAAAGAACTCGCGCCTTTGCAGCTTGGCTCAAAACTATTATTAATACTATCGCTCCTGGTAATCTCCGTTCTGATTTTGAACGCGACTTGAACTCTCACTTGATGGATGAGTTAGAGCGCTTAGATTTAAACCCCTACTTTAGCGAAGACGGCGAAACGATTGACTTGCACTCATTCCTGAGACAAAACCCAAGCTTCCGGGCAAAGTGTTCTCAAGGATTGGATATTTTCCTCGGCGACATCATGACAGAAACCAGCCATGACTTGTTGCAACTCAAAGGTGGGATGGATCAACTCATCCAACGTTTGGCAGCTTCAATCAAAGGTTCTATCAAGTGTAACCAAGAAATCGTTGCCCTGCGCGTGCAAAATGACTATGTCCAAATCACTTGGAAGGAAAACGGACAGTTGCACACCAAGAACTGCGATTATGTACTATGCACGATTCCCTTCAGTGTATTACGCAAGTTGGAATTGAGCGGCTTTGATGATGATAAACTCGATTCAATTCACAACACTGTTTACTGCCCCGGAACGAAAGTTGCCTTTCACACTCGCGAGGCTTTCTGGGATAAACAAGGCATCAAAGGTGGTGCTTCTTTCAGTGGTGAAGGTGTGCGTCAAACATACTACCCTAGCGTAAAGTTCAATCCTGAGCATGGTAGCGTGATGTTGGCTAGCTACACCATCGGTGACGATGCTCAACGCATGGGGATGATGTCTGAGTCTGAGCGCTTTGATTACGTCCAAAACACTGTAAGCAAGATTCATCCTGAACTGAATACACCTGGTGTGATAGTGGACAAAGCATCCATTGCTTGGGGTAACTACAAGTGGAGTGCTGGCGGATGCACAATTCACTGGGATTCGACAGATGGCTCTAGCAGTTACCTCAAAGCGCAAAGACCTCAAAACACTCTGTTCTTTGCTGGTGAACACTGCTCTCGCTTCCCAGCATGGTTACAAGGTTCGATTGAGTCAGCACTGGAAGCGGTCTACGATATCGTTAAGCACAAGAGCGTTGCACAATCCACTGCTGTGCCCGTAGCCAATTCTTGGAGCAAAAATCCTCAAATGGTCACAGTTGGAGTTCGGTAGTTATAACCACGTTCATCTAAATTATTACAGTTCGGAGGTAAGCATCAAGAAAATTTAACAACTAACAGTCCATATTCAATTCAGCTAATAAATCCCTTTTTGTTTCGCCCGCCCCAAAGCGGGCTTTTTTATCTTTCTCCTCGTAGCGCCACCCCACACTATTAACTCAGTTTTAACCGCAAATTGATAATAATTTGAAGCACACTTAACGTTCCGGTGATAATCTCTGTTTGAGAAAAAAAGGAAAACAAGAAGGCTAAGTGAGTGAAATTGATATCGTCGGGTGCAAAGACACTTCGGGCGTATTCTGCGGGAAACTAGCATTGCTACATCCTAACCAGTCGTTTCCCATATTGAGTTTTGCTGAAAAAGTCTCTGTACTAACCACACCTAACGAAATCAATACTCTCTTCTGTTTGGGTTGACAATAACAGACAAGGAGGAACTTGTGAGCCGTTTAAATTTTGAACGTTTGCTCGAGGTAAGACTTAAACGGAGAAACCTGTTAATTGGTGCTGGAGGTTTAGTAGGTTTTACTGTTGCTAGCCAATGGTCACATCGGGTACTCGCACAGCCAAAGTTTTCTGGCTACCCCTTTACTCTTGGTGTTGCTTCTGGCGATCCACTGCCCCATGGAGTTATTTTGTGGACACGGCTAGCTCCCGATCCAATTAACGGGGGTGGTATGCCACAGGAGAATGTCCAAGTACAATGGCAGGTGGCGACTGATCCCAATATGAAAAAAGTCGTGCGAAAAGGAATTGCAGTCGCATCTGCTGATTTAGCTCACTCTGTACACGTTGATGTCCGAGGACTGGAACCAGACAAAGTTTACTGGTATCAATTCAAAGCAGGGAGTGAAATTAGCCCTATTGGGCGCACCCGTACATTGCCTGATAATCGCACACCTGTTAGCCGACTTGACTTTGCGTTTGCTTCCTGCCAAGAGTACCAAAGCGGCTTCTACACAGCTTACAAATTCATGGCTGAGGAAGACCTGAACTTTGTTATTCACCTAGGTGATTATCTTTATGAAGGCGGAATTAATACGAATAGAGTACGTCAGCACAATAGTCCAGAAATTATCACTTTAGACGACTATCGCAACCGCTATGGTCTGTATAAAAGTGATCCAGATTTACAGGCAACTCACGCAGCGTTCCCCTGGATTGTGACTTGGGATGACCACGAAGTGGACAATAACTGGGCAGGTCTTGTTCCAGAAGACCCAGACAATCAGTCACCCGAACAATTTTATCAACGCCGTCAAGCAGCTTTCCAAGCATATTACGAGCATATGCCCTTACGCATTAAACCATCCTTTCCATGGGACGACTTGAGGCTGTATCGACGGTTTACTTTTGGTGATCTAGCTTCTTTCCATGTTCTTGATACTCGCCAGTATCGTTCCGACCAAGTCTGCTTGCAAACTTTCCCATCAGCACCAGACTGTCCGGAACGACTTGACCCGTCACTGACTATGACTGGCACAGAACAAGAGAAGTGGCTATTCCAAGGATTAGGTAAATCTTCCACCCGTTGGAATGTTCTTGCTCAGCAAATTTGGTTTGGGCAAATTGACTACCAACCAGGACCAGGGCAGGCATTTAATATGGACCAGTGGGATGGTTACCCCGCTGCGAGGCAAAGAATTCTAGATTTTATTGAGAGTCGTCATCCGTCGAATCCTGTCGTTATTACAGGAGACTGGCACTCTTTCTGCACCCAGGACTTGAAGAAAAACTTTGACGACCCAAACTCCAAAACATTAGCAACCGAATTTGCTGGTACGTCAATTAGCTCTCTATGTCCGTGGGCTTCTAACGTCCAAGCAAGCCTATCAGAAAATCCGCACGTCAAGTTCTTTAACGGCGATGTTCGTGGCTATGTCCGCGCTTCAGTTACACACGACACTTGGCAGAGTGACTACCGAAGCGTTTCGACAACTGCTAATCGAGACACTGCTACAATTAGCAACCTTGCTTCATTTATCGTTTTGAATGGGCAACCAGGCGCTGAGCAAATTAGCTAGGGAAAGCAGCATCACCAGATAGTTCACCTTTTGGCTGTATTAAACCTTACAGCTATTTTCAGGTAAATAGACCACGCTCTCCGGGGCACAGCATTGCTGTACCCCTACTTTCGATGTGGTTCAAATAAATGAAAACATCAATGAAAAGTGCTGTAAGTTAGGGGACTTTTATTTAATGGGGTGGTAAAGCCCATCTTTGAAGTGAAATCGCCACGCAGCCTTGTGAGAGAGTGAGAAAGGGGTTGCTGTCGGCAACCCCTTTCTCACTCTAAAGTATGCATTACAAATCTGCACCCGATGGTTTTCCAAGCTGGAAATGTTGCCATGGAATAGGATATCGTTAGTATTACAACTAGAACAAGAAGCTAAAAGAAGAGGACTAGCTGTTTCAGATGTCGTCAGGGCATGGATAGCTAAATTACCTGCACCAAAATTGGAACAATTGACTATAGATGATTAGATTTGCCTAGAAGTTGAAGGAAGTTTTGCTATACCTAAAGTTGCAGTTCAAACCCTGCGATCGCCCCTGAAAGAGCGATCGATTTTCCATAGAAGTAAGGGTCGATAAGTTCACTTGACAATTCCCAAAACGGGCGCTACTTCAGGCTCTGTAATTCTAGGAGCCAAGAATCCCTTAGCATAAATCTGCGGATTTGTTTGTGCAATTTGGATATAGGATTGGCGAACCTGAGCATTCACAGCGACAGTTTTCACATCGTATATCTGCGTAGCCAGCTTGGGGTAGAATCCAATGCCAACTATCGGCAGCAGAAAACAGGCAGCAATAAACAACTCACGTGGTTTAGCATCGATATAGACTGCCTCGGTAGGTAGGAGACAGTCCGTACCGAAGCAAAGTGTTCCCTCATCCTCTTGATTCTCCAAGCCTGCATTGTTAATATCACAGGTAGGTGCGACACCAGAACCGTAAAATACCTGTCGCAACATCGAGAGCAGATAAATCGGCGTGAGGATGACTCCCACTGCGGCTAAGAAGACTGTCACGGTACAGAAAGACGAACTGTAGATATCACTGGTCGTCATGCCAACAAAGACCGAGAGTTCGCTGACAAAGCCACTCATGCCGGGGAGAGCTAGTGACGCCATCGCACCTGCTGTGAACAGAGCAAACACTTTGGGCATCGCCTGACCAACACCGCCCATATTGTCCATCGCCATCGTGTGAGTGCGATCATAGGTTACGCCTGCCAGGAAGAACAGCACCGCTGCGATTAAACCGTGCGATATCATTTGCAACATCGCCCCGCTGACTCCCAACTCGGTAAAGGACGCAATACCCAGCAGTACGAAACCCATGTGGGACACTGACGAATATGCTAGGCGACGTTTCATATTGGATTGGGCAAAGGAGTTCAACCCACCATAGATAATGTTGACAACGCCCAGAGTGGCTAGAATCGGTGCAAAGTAAATGTGTGCGTTAGACAGAAGTTCCAGATTCAGGCGAATCAATCCGTATCCGCCCATCTTCAACAGCACACCAGCCAAAATCATTGATACCGGAGCAGAAGCTTCACCATGTGCGTCAGGCAACCAAGTGTGCAGAGGGAAAATAGCCAGCTTGACGCCAAACGCAATCAGCAATCCTGCATAAAGTGGCAATTCTAGCGCTAGTGGGAAATTCTTCATGCTGAGCGCGGCGATATCGAAGGTCATATTGCCGCCGTAGAGAGCCATTGCCAGCCCTGCTACCAGAATAAATATAGAAGCAGCTGCGGTATACAATAAGAATTTAGTTGCTGCGTAGCGGCGCTTTTGCCCGCCCCAAATAGAGACAAGCAAGTAAACGGGAACCAATTCTAGCTCCCACATAATGAAAAACAGCAGCAAGTCTTGGGCTACAAACACCCCTATCTGTGCAGAATAGAGCACCAGCATTAGGAAATAGAACAGTCGGGGCTTAACATTAACCTGCCAAGCTGCAAAGATCGAAAGTGTCGTTACTAATCCTGCTAGAAGCACGAGTGGGACAGATAGTCCATCAACTGAAACTGCCCAGCTAAAACCTAACTGAGGCACCCAGGCATACTTCTGTGCAAGTTGAAAAGTAGCGTTGCTCGCATCGTAATGCTTCCAAAAGGCGTAGCACATCAAGACAAAATCCGCGATTCCTACGCCTAGTGCATACCACCGCACGCGCTTGCCATCTTTATCGGGTAGTACGGGAATAAGCAGCGCAGCAACGAGTGGCAGCACCACAATCATGGTGAGCCAAGGAAATTGATCCACTCTCATAACAGTGAGCAAAAGTACTTATATTTGAATAAAGTTATTGTACTCAACTTTGTAAACATTGATAAATTAGTCTTTACCCCAGCTAGCCATATAGGGATATCTATAATTGCAGAGATGATTATCAAAATTCACAAAAATTTAAGGCGGAAGCCCACCAGTTAAAGGGAGAAAACCAAGAAGTTTTCTCCCTTTAACGTCCTTCAGGGGTGGGAGGAAGCCGTAGGGGAACGCCAGTCGCCTGCTGTCGGGAAACCCTCCTGCAGCGCTGGCTCCTTTAGTCCCCGTCCCCATCTTTCAATCAACTCGCTAGCGCTGATACCTTGCTGTTGAGCTACTTTGTTGATTTCGTGCCAAGCAGTATCGGTTAGTTTAACGGTATGAGACTTTTTGAGCTCGTCGTAAAAAACGGGAGTATTTCTTAGTCTTTTTTGTCCTTTAGTCATTGACAGTAATTAGTACGCACGTCTATGCTAAAAATAGGTCGATAAGGAATATATGTCAATGCAGGTCAGTTACCAATACAAGTTACGCCCTAAACAAAGTCAGTCTCAAATGATGGATTCTTGGCTAGATATGCAGCGTAGCCTGTATAACTGGTTTCTAGCTGATCGCATTGATGGCTACTATCAGACCTTTATCATGGGTGGATATTGCGACATCAGAACCAAATCTGAGCAATATCCGTTGACGTGTTCTTTGAGCAAAAACTCAAACTTGCATAATCCTTGGAAAAACCCAGACAAAAACGGAGTAGTCAAAAAGCGTTCTGTAAGTTTAATGCAAGATGCTTATTTGGCAGAAATGAAGCAAGCTAGACCTTGGTATAAAGCGATCCACTCAAACGTGTTGCAGATCAGGGTAAGCGTCTTGACACGGCAATGGAAGGCTTCTTTAAACATGGTCGCGGATTTCCTTCATTTAAAAACAGGTCTAACTTTCGTTCTTTCCAGTACAAGCCAGGTGACGTTAAGCTCGATGGGAACAAAATATATCTGCCATCAATAGGGTGGATGCGTTTTTATAATTCTCGTCCTATTCCACAAGGATTCCAGATTCGTACTGTAACACTGCGTAAAAAAGCAGATGGTTGGTACACGAGTATATTAATTAAAGATGATTCGGTTCCTGATTATCCGACCCCAAAAGAAGTTAATACTATTGTGGGATTGGACATGGGATTGACTAAGCTTGTTCATTGTTCAGATGGTTCTGACTTTGACAATCCTCGCCCCAGTACCTCCAAAAAAGAAAAGCGTACTTTAAAAATCAGGCAGCGACGATTATCCAGGAAAAATATTGGTAGCGCTAATCGCAAATTTGAAGCACAAAAACTGGCTCGACTCCACAAAAAACACGCCGATAAACGTAGTGCTTATCAATGGTTTGTAGCCAACAAGATAGTTAATAAGGCTGATGCTATTAGCGTAGAAGACTTGAACATCAAAGGGATGAAGGCAAAGTGTAAACCCAAGCCTGATGATGTTAAACAAGGTCGATTTCTCAAAAATGGTCAATCCGCTAAACGCGGTTTGAATCGTTCCATCTCCGATGCTTCATGGGGAACTTTGATAGAAAAAATTCAGTACGCGGCTGCGAAGTCGGGAAAAAGTTTTTTCAAGGTAGACCCAAAAAATACAAGCCGCACCTGTTCTAAGTGCGGCGTCGTTGATGCCTTGTCTCGCTTTGGAGAAAAGTTTGTTTGCACATCATGCGGACATGAAGCACACGCAGACAAACAAGCAGCGGGCAACATCAAAACCCGTGCTGTACAACAAAACGGGTTAGTAATCAAGAAACTTAAAAAGGTACGCAGGGACTCTGTGAAACCCAAACAGTTAATACTGTTTGAAACGCCCACCGTTGAATCGACAACGGGTAAAAGGAAGCAACACCGTGCTAGAAATAGCTTTCCAAGGTGTGCCTGGGAACCCGCCAACTCAATTGAGTTTATGGGATATTGAAGACTTGGCTTAGTCTTTAAGAATCCCACACCTTCTAGGTGTGGGAGCGTCAAGAGAATATAGAAAATACTCACCGTCTATTTAAGGCTGTAGAAGAACGCGATGTCGCTGGAGTTCTTGCCACCTATGATCCTGAGATTGTCATCCGCGATGCAGAATCACTGCCGTATGGCGGCATCTATCATGGTCTTGAAGGAGCAAAGCAGCATATTGAAGGCGCTGCTCAAACTTGGAATCCCTTCAAACCCTCCCCAGCCGAGCGAAAATTGGATGCTGTCTTTCTGGACTGTGCAGAGTATGTCATCGCGCTTTGGCGGTTGAAAGGACTGGAACTGAGCAGCGGCAGAAGGATCGATTTGCCAGCAGTAAACGTCTATAAACTGCGCAATGGAAAAATTGTTGAATCCCAAATGTTTTACCGAGGCGCGGAAGGCTCCACCCTCAATGTACTCATAGGGTGGAGATTGAGAGCGGGCGCTCAGGAGGGCATTTGCGACGTATGCTCACCCTGAGGGGGCGCGTCCGTGAATGTCCGAAGAATCGCGCCCGTATTTCTAGGTTTTCCCCAGAATTTCTCCGGTTCAGGTGCTACACTATTATTGGTTGGCTCCCTCACCACTCGGCTGACCACAACACGAAGTAGCAGAAAGGATGCGCGGCGTCAGTAACTAGCGAGAGCAAGGGGGAAAGATTCCGGTCACTGGTTCGTATGATTACCCTCTGCGGTAAAAGATAAGCCATACAGGAATGTACGGAAAAGAAATTAACTGCCCTTGGTTGACGGGCGGCTGCCTGTGGACGCGGAGTAAGACCAAATCAAACACGGGAGCCAGTACTGCAGGAGGGTTTCCCGACCTAGGGTTCTGGCGTGTTTGAGGAGGCGTCGGCGGATGAGACGGGAAACTCACTCATACGAATAAGACCGTCGTTGCGGAACTGGAATTGGAAGCCCCTTTTTCAGCGAAGCACTCATGGGGTACTTCACTCAGATACTGCTGCAATCGTGCAATTTCTAGCAAGCAAAACCTAAGCGTGGATGTTAACACGCAGCTGAAGTTGATCCAAATTGGCAAACTGCACAGGAAACGTGATCAACTGCTTTTTGCTTGCGATCGCAGTTGCCCAGACCATCAATATCAATCGCTTGAAGGTTCGCGGGGTGACAATCCTTCCATTAGCGATCGCACCAGTTCTTGCACAAACTGACGATCTGCTTCAGGGTTCGGAGGCTCACCAAAAAAGCACTGCCTCAAGGCATAACTTGCACAGGTTCCAAAAAATGCCTCAGCAGCGATCGCTGGATTTGCCTGGGCAGCGACGCGACCGAGCCGCTGTTCTGCCCGTAAGTAGGCGGCTAACACAGGGGCAGGACGCTCCTGCTTTCGGTTCTGAGCTTGTGATTTGAGTGCTTCCCGATATCGTTCAAGTAGCTCTGGTTCCGCAAACAAAGCCGCTCTCATGGGGGCGGCTTTGTAGTAGAAGGCAAGGGCAATTTGCGCTAACTCCTCCAAGTGAGCTTGAACCGTTCCCTCGCCAATGCGATAGGGCAATTTTGACAGAGCATCCCAATAGTCCGGCAGCAGTTTTTCTAAGAAAATCGCCACAAATAAATCGGCGCGATCAGCAAAGTGGTTGTAGAGCGTGCCATCCGCACAGCCTGCCTCACGGGCAATTTCACGGGTTGAGGCTGCTGCTAACCCTTTTGTGCGAATCACCCGCTCTGCTGCATCTAAAAGCCGTTGCCTTGTCGTTGTCATTGATTACCGTGCGCTCAACCTTGCCATTGATAGGATAGCTTTTCCATGTTATACGGTTCTAAATTTACTTCGCCCGTAAAATCTCTGGCACACAATTCCAGATGGTTGCCAGAAGGATCGTGAAAATAGAGCGATCCGTGTCCGGGTGGTCCAAAGCGAATGGGACCTGCAACGGGGACATGGTTAGTAATCAGGCGTTGCTTGAGATCCAGCAAGTCTTCACCACGGACTGCAAAAGCAAGATGGGGATTGACCTGATTCACAGCAGGTTGCCCCCAAGGTTGGAAAAATAGATCGATCAAAGGACTGTCTCCAATCGTGATGGCAATGAAGGGCATCTGTCTTGATCGCTCAGTTCGGTACACTACCTTGGCACCTAAAACTTGGGTGTAGAAGCGCTCAGCAAGGTCGAGATCATGCACAGGAAGGGTTAGATGATCAATGCCTGAGATTTGTGCTTGAACTTTATTCTGTATCTGAGATACCCCATGCATAAATGCAGGGGGTTCTAACTCACTACGCGAGTTTCG
>NZ_CAWUDP010000088.1:0-41072 GCF_963920835.1 Scytonema sp. PCC 10023 | reverse complement strand
TATAAAGCCTTGGCTTTTTGTGGAGTGATGCCGAAAAATACGCGGCGTACCCCCACTTATCAGTAAACAGTGAACAGTGACCAGTGACCAGTGAACAGTGAACAGTGAACAGTGACCAGTGAACAGTACCAGCCACAGTGCGTATAATGGGGCATACGCGACCCGCCACCAACGCATAAAGGTGCACAGGAGTGTGGTGTTTCCCCCAGGAAACGATGAAACTGATAACTAGTAACTGGTAACTGGTAACTGATAACTAGTAACTGGTAACTGGTAACTGGCAACTGGTAACTGGTAACTGGTAACTGGTAACTGATAACTGATAACTGATAACTGATAACTGATAACTGATAACTGATGTAAACTATCTACACCTAAGTGTATATGTAGATGTAGATGTAGACATGGTTAAGGTGATACGAGAATCGATTAACTTCAAATTGCCCAAACCCTTAGCAGCAGCGCTACGCAAAGCAGCCAGAGAACGTAACACCACTGCCACCGATTTAGTTATCCAGGGTCTGCAACACATTTTGGGCGATGTTCCTGGTACAGAAACGAGTGTAGAAACTCGTCTTGCCCAACTAGAAGAATTACTAGCAAACGGTAGCGACACACGTATTGACGACAGTACAGAAACACGCCTGACTCGCCTAGAAATCAAACTCGAAACAGTCACAGCCCGTCTTGCTCAATTTGAATCTGCCCTGATGACGGTGCAGAATCACCTCAATACTCGTTCATCGTACAGTCGTAAATCATCACCTTACTACACTCAAGGAGCGCCAGCGCAGTTGATGCCATTGGAGGAAAAAGACTTGGCACTACGGCTTAATACCAGCGCTTCGACGCTCCAGGAAAAACGGGCAACTGTTAGCTCCAAAGATTTTGAACTTTGGTGCAAACAGCGTGACCCCAGTAAATATGCGTGGCGATTTCACTCAAAAGATGGGCTTTACCACCCCATTAAATAAGCGACCGCCACCGCGCGATTGCGCGAGCGCAGTGCCCTTACGGGCGATGGTGCGGAACACACCCGCCGTAGGCGATCGCTTAAAACAGTGAACAGTAGCAGCCGCAGTACCAGCCGCAGTGAAAAACTGATGATGCGGGTACGTGATAACTGATAACTGATAACTGATAACTGTTCACTGGTTATCCCAATCCTCTAATGCAGCAATGACAAAGCTGGCTGCTGGATGACTGAGCAATTGTTCTAAAGCTGCTGCACCACCAGCCCTTAATGCACTGATGACTTTTTGCATCAAAGTGGGATTATTTTCAATGCGTTGAATAGCTTCTGTAGCAACAGCCATTCTTCCAGAGGTTGTATTAGTAGGAATTGACTGACTTAATTGTTCTAGTAGCTGTTGTATTTCTGCTGCAGTTGAAGCTAAATTTTGTTTTTGTTCTGATGCGTAAGTGTTTGAAGTTTGCTGATTATTATTACCCTGTGCTGCTTGCATTCCACCGTAAACGTTACCACCGCTGACATTTTGAGAGATTCCACTAGGATTATTAGTCATAGTACCTACCTGTTCAACGTTTGAATAAAAGTTAGGGCGTTGCAACGCCGTATGTATCATATTTTCTAAACTAAGAATTCTGTTATCTTTTTCTACTAATAGTAATTTAATTTCGCGCTCTGGTAAGCTTTTAATGTCATTATAAGTATCAAAATATTCTGCACTCAGTTCTGACTTATCTACATTTGGCGCAGTCTTAGCACGAAGCAAAAACTTATCTGTGCCACGTTTCTCCATTGCTACGATTTCAAGTTCTGCGTCTGGATGGTTCTCAGCTAACTGCTTGAAGGAAATTGCAATAGCCCTGGGGTCAACGCCTTGGTTATGATAAAGGTCAAGTGTGTCAACAATCGGTTTGATAAAATCACCAAACTCGCCATCTGCAAACACTTCTTCTCTGTTATCTGGTTTACGCAGGGGGTCTGGGTTTTCTTTGGTGGGGAGCCGCATATAAACGTATTCGCACCGCACTCCATTAAAATTTGTGTCCTTGGTAATACCCCAATCTTCTATGTATGCACCCGTGAGAGTCGCGCCTGTAAAGTCGGTTGAGTCTAATTGTGCTTGTACCAGTTTTGCTCTCGATAAATCAGCATCTTGCAAGTTAGCTTCACTTAAGTTTGCAGCAATAAAACTGGCATCTACCAACTTTGCCTTTTTAAAATTGACCCCGCGTAAGTCTTGGCGGTCAAAAATTTTATCCTGTCCCTGTCCTGTCACCAGCACGTCTCGCACTTGTGCCTTCTGAAGATAGGTTTCACCAGGACGAGCAAAATCAAGTTTTTTGGTTTTGTGGAAACAGGTACGAGTCAGAATAGCTTTTCTAAAATCTGTACTTTTGAGCGTGGCTCCGGTAAAATTAGCATCGCTTAAGTCTGAATTACGAAAACTTGTACCAAAAGTAGCAGCAAAAGCAACAGCCATGTTGCGAATAAGGGCATACTTTTCATCTCCTTTGAGCGATCGCCAACTGATATAAATACTGAGTAATACCAAGGCTCCGGCGAAGGCGAAGGCTCCGGCTCCGGCGAAGGCGAAGGCGAAGGCGAAGGCTCCGGCGATGGCGACGGCGACGGCGAAGGCTCCGGCGACGGCTCCGGCTCCGGCGACGACGACGGCGATGGCTCCGGCGAAGGCGAAGGCTCCGGCGAAGGCGAAGACGAAGGCTCCGGCGACGGCGAAGGCGACGGCTCCGGCGAAGGCGACGGCTCCGGCGAAGGCGACGGCTCCGGCTCCGGCTCCGGCGAAGGCTGAATTTATTAACCCTTGGCGAATTATAACTATAAAGACAACAATGACTACTATTAAGGCAGCCCAACCTGAAAGTTGATTGCTTAAATTTAAACTTTTATATACATAACTTATTAATGCTCCAATCAAAGCCGATACAAATCCTGCCAATCCAGCAATTAACCACGAAACATGCACTAAGGACGCCGCCCACCGCTTTTGCAATCCCGCTTTGGCATGACTGAAGTTTGCACCTCTGAGTTTTGCACCAGTAAAATTTGCGCTTCGGATATCTGCATCGCTAAAATTTGCCCCTTCAAGGTTTTGATTTCTAAAGGAGCGCCCACGGAGATTTTGACCGGAGTAGTCGTCTGGTGGCATAGCAAGATTACGAAGATTACGTCAAGATTTGATACAGTTTCTACAATGTCTTTTCCGTTTGTTTAAGAAAAAATTACTAAAAAAAATGAGAGGGCGATGCAAAGGAGCGCAGTGCATAAAGGCGATTGCGATTCGCTTCTGTGCCTACGGCAATCGCTTTTTAGCCGCTAAAAATAGAGAGCGCCCAATATCTCCTCTGCTTTCTCTCTTTCCTCCCTGGCTGTGCGCAGCATCATTATTTCAGTTGCATCTTTTGGATTCGGAAGCCTGCTGATAAGTTCGTTGGCTTCCCTGATTTGGCTGAGGAGCGATTGAATTTCTTCGCTCTGAGTATCCATATATTGTGCTAATTCCTCCTGTGCCCCCTGCCAGCTTTGGGATAAATCTTCGTGGCGCTGGACGAGATTAGATAGATACAAGGGGAGCGGTAAGCCTGATTTTTTGTACCCGCTTTCAATAGCTAGTGCCGTATCTCCATCAGGTAGGCGAAGAGTGAGAGTGCGTGAGCCATGCTTACTTTTTTCCCATTCCATCATAGGCTTAGGCATCTTTGGCAATGGTTGCTTCTGGTACTGTTTAATTTTCTGGGCAGTCGATAATTGAGTGTCGTCTTGGGCGAGGTGTGTGACGGCATCCTCATTTCGCTTCTGTCCGAGTTGAAGCAGGACATATAAACCAAGTTTTGGGGGCAGTTTGTCGGGGAGATTATCGGCAATCTCAGCAGCTTTGATGAACTTATTTAACTGAGTTTTTACCAGTCCTACGCTCTCTAGTCCCCTTACATATTGGCGCTTTGTTTCTGCTTTTACCTCAGCGAGGTACTGCCCAAACTTTAATTGTTGCTCGTTAATAAACTCGTACCACTCTTTCACTCTGAGAAATCTCTCGTCGATTTCACCAGAAATGTCAGAAAATTTTGGGCAGGCGATCGCATCCGTGATGGTTTCTGCTATCATGGCTTTAAGAAATATAATGTTTCAAACAAAAGCGCCTAGTTTTGCAGACAGGGGCGCTTTGTTTTGTTTATTTTACCATGTTACGGGAATTTCTCAGAGGAATTTGGAGGGCGATCGCCCAAGGGGCAGTGCCGTAGGCGATCGCATCTATAGACAAGTTACTTGGGCGATTTGAACTCTAGGGTTTTCATGGGCAAGATAAAGAATTCAAGAGAAGAACAAGAAGCAGAGCGATCGCCTGCTTAACGTAACAATGGTGCGGAGCACCCGCCGTAGGCGATCGCTTAAAACAGTACTAGCCGCAGTACCAGCCGCAGTGACCAAAAAACTGGTAACTGATAACTGATAACTGGTAACTGGTAACTGATTTAAGGCAAGCTTAAATTTATCCTCTAAGAATAAACCTAAAAATCCGGAAAGTCACAGGGAAGGTTTGTATTTTAATTTACTACTACCAAACTGATGAGCTAGTCTTATGACAGAACCTCTAACGGCAGCAGTGATTGTTTCCTTATTTTTCTCTGAAGCAATCAAAGAAGGTGGAAAAGCTTTAACTAAGGGCGTTACCGATACATTTGCTCAATTAGTCAATACCATTCGTGAAAAGTTTAGAGCAGAGGGAATGGAAGGACTGCTGAAACGAGCAGAAAATGACCCCACACAAAAGAATAAAGAGAAGCTACAAGATGAACTGCTTTCCTCAGATGGATGCAGATGAAGCATTTACGAATAAACTCAAGGAACTAGTCCAACAGCTACAAGCACAAGATGAAAGGATACGTCAGGTCGTTTTGAGTGAGATTGAATTAACTGGTGACTTGAAAGCAAAAGATATCACACAAAAAGCCACGCGGGATGGTGCAGTTGAGCAGGAAATGGTTAAAGGGGTGAAAGCTACAAACATTGATTTAGGCAATTTAAACCAAGAAGCTTAAAGAGCGTGAGCAGTACCAGCCGCAGTACCAGCCGCAATGAACAGTGATAACTGGTAACTGGTACTGCGGGTACTTGGTAACTGATAACTGATAACTGATAACTGATAACTGTTATGACTAGCAACCCAGAACCAAATATCCAGCAGCAAGCAGAAAATTCAACGCTTTCTGGTGGAATGCAAGCGATTCAAGGTGACAATAATATTCAACTTCAAGGAAATAGTCAATTAGTTGTACAAAAAATCTTTGAGAATGTTCAGGCTGGGGGGAATATAACAGTAGGAGACATTACTCAGGTTTACCAAACTGTAGACAATTTGAGAGATATTCCTAAACCAACAGGTTTTCCCCAAAACATTCCCTCCAGTAACACAGATAAGTTTATCGGACGAGCGCGGGAATTAGAACGCCTCCATGAACAGTTACAACGCAATAATGAAGTCGTCATTGCATCTGTTGAAGGTATGGGGGGAGTTGGTAAAACAGAATTAGCAATCCAGTACTCACTGCTATACTTACAGTTACACACTTACCCTGGCGGTATCTGCTGGCTACGCGCAAGAGAACAAGATATTGGTTTGCAGATAATAGGATTTGCGAAAACAGATTTGGGCTTGCAGCCGCCAGAAGATTTGGAGTTACCAGAACGAGTACGCTGGTGTTGGCAGCATTGGCACCAAGGAAACACGCTTGTGGTTGTGGATGATGTGAAAAATTACAGTCACATAAAACCTTATCTACCACCTCAATCATCCCAGTTTAAAGTACTCATAACAACACGACTCAAGTTAAATTTAGCTGGTTCTCTGTTTTTGGAAGTTTTGCAGGAGGATGATGCACTTTCATTACTGACTGAATTGGTTGGAGAAGAAAAGGTCAATCAAGAATCAATAAAAGCAAAAGAACTTGTTCAGCGTTTAGGCTACTTACCTCTGGCGTTGCAATTAGTCGGGCGGTATGTAAAAAAACGTAAAATATCCTTGACAGAAATGCTGCGACGCTTGGAAGAAAAAGGGCTAGGGCATCCTTCTTTAGAAGTAAAAGAAAATGACTCCACTTGGACTTCCGATATCAAACGTGGAGTAGCGGCTGCTTTTGAATTGAGTTGGTCCGAATTAAGTGAGTCTGCCCAAGAGTTAGGATGTTTACTAAGTTTATTTGCTTTAGCTGGGATTCCTTGGTTACTGGTGGAACGTGCTGCTGTTGAGAAAGACGCAGAAGAACTGGAAGATGCAAGAGTAGAATTAGAAAACTTGCACTTGCTTACGGGCGAAGATACTTATCAGTTACATCAGTTGATTCGCGAGTTTCTGAGAAACAAGCAAAAGAACTTAGCTTCAAGAGATGAGCAGAAGTATAGTTTTTGCCAAGCAATGGTAGAAGTGGCAAAGGAAATTCCTCAAACACCTAATCAGAACCAAATCACTGCCTTAACACCTGCTATTCCACATTTAGCAGAGGTAGCACAAAATCTAACTGATGCAGTCAGTGATGAAAATTTAATTTGGGTTTTTACTGGCTTGGGTAGGTTTTATCGAGGACAGGGTTTGTATGCACTGGCTCAACCGTGGTTAGAGCAATGTGTATCAGTAGTACAATCCCGTTTGGGAGATGAGCATTCCGATGTCGCCACTAGTTACAACAACTTGGCTAATCTCTACCAATCCCAAGGACGGTACACTGAAGCAGAACCACTTTTAATCAAAGCATTGGAACTAAGCCAACGCCTGCTGGGAGAGGAGCACCCGCATGTCGCCTTAAGTTACAACAACTTGGCAGCACTCTACTCATCCCTTGGACGGTACACTGAAGCAGAACCACTTCTTCTCAAAGCTTTGGAACTAAACCAACGCCTGCTGGGAGATGAGCATCCCAATGTCGCCTTAAGTTTCAACAACTTGGCTAATCTCTACCGTTTCCAAGGACAGTACACTGAAGCAGAACCACTTTTCATCAAAGCATTGGAACTTTTTCAACGCCTGCTAGGAGAAGAGCATCCCGATGTCGCCACCAGTTACAACAGCTTGGCAGGACTCTACCATTCCCAAGGACGGTACACTGAAGCTGAACCACTTCTTCTCAAAGCTTTGGAACTAAGGCAACGCCTGCTGCCAGAAGAGCACCCTGATGTCGCCTTAAGTTTCAACAACTTGGCTGTACTCTACCGTTCCCAAAAACGGTACACTGAAGCAGAACTATTCTACATCAAAGCATTGGAACTCAGGCAACGCCTAGTGGGAGATGAGCATCCCGATGTCGCCTCCAGTTACAGCGGCTTGGCATATCTCTACGAATCCCAAGGAAGGTACACTGAAGCTGAACCACTTCTTCTCAAAGCTTTGGAACTCAGGCAACGCCTGCTAGGAGAAGAGCATCCCGATGTCGCCACCAGTTACAACAACTTGGCATATCTCTACGAATCCCAAGGAAGGTACACTGAAGCTGAACCACTTCTTCTCAAAGCTTTGGAACTCAGGCAACGCCTGCTAGGAGAAGAGCATCCCGATGTCGCCACCAGTTACAACAACTTGGCATATCTCTACGAATCCCAAGGAAGGTACACTGATGCTGAACCACTGTACAAAAAAGCATTGGAACTAAGCCAACGCCTGCTGGGAGAAGAGCATCCCGATATCGCCCAAAGTTTCAACAACTTGGCATTACTCTATAATTCCCAAGGACGGTACACTGATGCTGAACCACTTCTTCTCAAAGCATTGGAACTATACCAACGCCTGCTGGGAGATGAGCATCCCAATGTCGCCCAAAGTTACAACAACTTGGCTTATCTCTACCATTCCCAAGGACGGTACACTGAAGCAGAACCACTCTACATCAAAGCTTTGGAAATTGCTGAACGCAGCTTAGGGGAGAATCATCCCAACACAATCACTTTCCGTGAAAATTTGCAATTATTGCGTGATAATCGCCAGTCTTATAACAGTGAACAGCTACCGGGAGCAGTGAACAAAAAACTGATAACTGATAACTGATAACTGGTAACTGATAACTGTTAATTAGGCTCAAAGTGCAATACCATAATCTGATTTGGACGCAAACCAATTGATTCATAAGTGCGTCCGTTGCGATCGCTAAACTCAACTTCAAAAGCAGTACCACCCGCCAACATCTCAACCACCGTACCAACTTGTCCACGCCACAAATTGTATTCGGGAAGGTCTACCGTCAAGGCTACCACATCAAGCAATTTAACTGAATTGGTTGTCATCTCATCTCACCTCCAGGTATTACAGGGGATAGCAGGTTGTTAATCTCGGAATATCAGAATCATGTTCGATAATCCAGCCACTCCGGATGATTCCAATTCTATTTTGCCATTCAAGTTGGAAATCTAAAGTGTAGCGTTGTCCAAATTCATCCTGTCTTCCCAGTTGAGCCGAATGAGTTTTGACAATTTCTAGAAGAATTTGACGCAGTTGTTCAGCATCATCAGCCGTCATACCCAGTTTCGATGAGAAGAGCCGAGCTTTATGTTTTCCGTCATCATGCTCTGGATTTAAACAGTAGTCACGAAGTTTACGAATATCAACAACTGCATTCTCTGCATTCGGAATCAGCATTAGAAAAAACAGTAGTTCTAAAAATATAATGATGAATTATAGTATTAAGCTCATCATCTCTTGCTCTCTTTCTTCTCGCATTTGATGAACGATTTCATTAATATCCGGTTCAAAGGGTTGACCACTACGCCGTTGCTAAATGGCTTGAGCATTGGCTAAAATTGTTGAACGTAAGTTTTGCCAATTGAATTGATGTGTTAATTTTTGGTTTAATAACTCTCGTTCAAGAGGAGACAAAGCTAGTATTGCATTGGCTAAAGATTCGACAAGCTGAATATTCATATTTCCTATCCTGTTATCAAAGCGAAAGAAGTGAATGTCATTTGCTTTTGAAGCAATCCTAACATTTTTTCACCTACTCTACACCACCACACAACTCGCCTACAGCCTGGAAATACTTACGCAGATACACTGCATCATCACCAGTAAAAAACAGGCTTGACAAGTTTCCTTCTCTATCAGAGGAAAGCAGATAAATTCTCACGCCCAAATCATCCCCTTTGACGACATAACTCTTCTTTGCTTCCAAATCAACATAGGCAATAGCATTCAAATTGATAATTTTATTTCCAACTCTTAACATTATTTCACCTCAGTTTAAAAGGGAACGCTTAACTCTTAACTCTTAATTCTTAACAGGAAATAGAAAATTCTGTTAAGAATCAAGAGTTCCATAAATGCAATGACTAAAAACTACCGAGCAGAGATATCGCCTTATCAAGATTCACAGAAATAAAAGGCGGAAGCCCACGAGTATGTGGGTGACGCACGGAACCCACATACGTCCAAGAGGCGTGGGAGGAAGCCGTAGGGGACTTTAGTCCCCGTGTTGAACGCCCTTACGGTTAGAAACCATAAGAATATCCATCCTTTTTATGAATAGCTGAACAATACTTGTGGCTAATTCCAGTTATTCTGCCCATCCTTGTGGAGATATCAAAGCTACCGCTAGCACGGCACAAAACTCGACCAAAATAAATTCCTACTTTTTTTCCGGATTTAACAACGGCTTTAACAATATCGCCAGTTTGAAATCCAAAATGAATTTGTTTATTGGTTCGATAACGAATAGGAAATCCATATTTATCTGTTCCTGCAATCTGACGAGTACCATAACCTGATGCCTTGATAAGTAATGGTTTAACGTCTTTAATGATTAGTTTTTTTGGAGTTGACTTACCAACACAAGCCGCATCAATCCAATGAGTTTTTTCTAAATCTTGTTGAGTACGGTTGAACTTTGTTAAACCACCAGAACCAGTTTCTACAGGTAATCCTGTATCTTTCAAAACCTCAAGCAATTTAAATCTTGTTACATTAACTGCCGAAGTATCTGCAAGAGGTTTTTTAGCTTGAAATTCAATCTTTTTCAAGCGATTGGGGTCTTTTTTCAGAAAATCTTTGATATCTTTAGTCCCTTTTTTGATGTTGCATTTCTCACAACTCAAAGTAAGGTTTGAGATTCTATTAGAGCCTCCTTTAGCCCGTGGGTGAATGTGTTCAATCTGTAATGGCACATCTTCTTTGTCGCAGTACGCGCACTTTCTACCAAACTTCTCCAACAAGTACTCACGAGTTTCGTATCCGGCAAGCGTACCATGCTGATATTCTTTACCCTGAATATCAGGATTTTGCATTAATTGCGTGTCAAATCTAACTAATTCTTGTGATATTGCAGTGATTGGTGCTAGTCGAATTAGCTTTTTAATCCATGTTTCTATATTGTAAACACGGCTCCTTAAACTTGGTGGTAGCCAACCGTCCGAACGCTTTCTATTATCAAATCGAGGTTGACGATAACGTGTTTTACGATTTCTTCTACATCTACGTAATTGTCTACGAGAAGTTAAAGATTCTCGAATTGCAAAACCTCGGTGCTGGAGTTCTGCTGCAAATACAACTTCACCCGTTGAATCGTTAACCACTGCTATCCCTGTGGTTTTTGCACCAGGGTCAATCTTGATTCTTAAAGGCTGCACTGGGGCATTTGGACGTGCTTCTTTCAAGAGAATCGTAAAGGGAAATTTGCGAAATATCGCGGCTTTACCATTTCTTAAAAGTTGTCTTGCTTGCGCTGGATGAATGGGGTCAAGGGGTCTTTTTTCGGTGTCAATTACTAATACTTTGGACATAAGTCCCTCCATTTCTGGGTAATGTTTGCTTCGACAAAGTTATCAGTCGGTACTTTCCAAATAGCACTAGCTTTAACCCTTTACGCTTGTTTAACTATTCGGTTCTAGAGCATGGGACTAGACAATGCATCCCAAGGTAGGAGCTTTAACTCTTGCTGATAACATAGTACCGAAGTACTTAGTCTGGTCAACTAGGGCTTTTTGGTTTAGAGCCTAAACTCCTTGCCTGAAGCCCACGGCTTAAAGCCGTGGGTGTTGACTTTAGCTTGATAAAGAGCCAACATTCTTTGCTGCTCAGTTCTAGACGGCAGAGGCATTGTCCTTCTTTCTTCCACAGAAACTTTAATCAAAGCTGATTGTTCACGACTGGGCAACCCAAAAGTATCATAAGCAATGATTAAAATAGTGAACAGCTACCTACGCAGGTACTAGTACAACGCGGCGTAAATAGGGCAACCATTTAAAATCCCTAGAAACCTCATTCCATAATACTTTTGACTTTTGACTTTTGACTTTTGACTTTTGACTTCCGCCTTGCGGTACCAGCCGCAGTGAGAAGATTGACTTGGGACATCTTGATACTGCGCTTCCTTGATACTGCGGGTACCTGGTAACTGATAACTGATAACTGATAACTGGTAACTGTCAAAAAGCCAGTAGCCTTTCTGCCCTCTCCTTGTCCTCCAGTACAGCACGTCGCATCATGTGTTCAGTCGGAGTCGCCGGGCTTTGCAGACTGGAGAGAATCTTTTCACAACGCCTGATTTCTTCTACCAGCGCCTCTACTTCTTCAGATTGAGCATCCACATACTGTGCTACTTCTTCCTGCATCTCCTGCCAAGTTTGGGGTAAGTCTGGCTCAATTTGGGGTTCTCCCTTCACGAGGCTTGATAAATACAGCGGCAAAGGTAAGCCGGATTTTTTATAGCCGCTTTCAATAATCAGTGCAGCCTCTCCATCAATGAGGCGCAATACAAGAGTGCGCGAGCCGTACTTATTTTTTTCCCACTCCATCGCTGGCTTGGGCATTTTTGGCTTAGGTGGCTTCTGGTACTGTTTAATTTTTTCAGCAGTGGATAATTGGGTATCGTCTTCGGTGAGGTGTGCTCTGGCGTCCTCATTCCGTTTCTGTCCGAGTTGCAGAAGGACATATAAGCCGAGTTTTGGGGGCAGCTTGTCGGGGAGATTATCGGCAATCTCAGCAGCTTTGATAAACTTGTTTATTTGAGTTTTTACCAGTCCTACCGCTTCCAGTCCTTTCCCGAACTGGCGCTTTGTTTCTTCTTTTACTTGCGCCAGATACTGACCAAACTTCAACTGCTGGTCATTGATGAACTCAAACCACTCTCTTATTTTGAGAAATCTTTCGTCAGTTTCGGTGGAGATGCCAGAATTTTCTGGGCAGGCGATCGCATCCGTGATGGTTTCTGCTATCATGGCTTTAAGAAATATAATGTTTCAAACAAAAGCGCCTAGTTTTCCAGACAGGGGCGCTTTGTTTTGTTTATTTTACCATGTTGCGGGAATTTTCTCAGAGGAATTTGGAGGGCGATCGCAAGGGAATTTGTGCCCCGAATAGCGATTGCGCAAAGCGCAGTGCCCCGAATCGCAATCGCAGCCATCCCAAGCGCCTAACTCACCCTGAGCACCTGGGCGATATTATTGTAATTCGCCTGGTTTAAGAGAAAGCGCTTCGTTAATCTTAGTACCGAGATGACGAAGCGCCCTCTCTTTGACATATTCACAAGCACTTCGAGCGCTCTCTGCCAAAATCGTGTCAGTGTTTGGGGTAAGTTTAAGCGCTCCTCCAAGGTATCCCAGCGCTTTACAGTAATAATCAGCCAGGTTTGTAGCTGCTAAACGCTTTACCCGTTGATGATTGCCAGCGCGGAAAGCGGATAAAGCTTCGGCGTGTAGGTCATTTTCTGGTGTACCTAAGACATCGATGATTGCATCAACTGCGCGGTTCACTTGTTCAACAGTGAATTCTTGTTGTGTTGCTTGCATAATTATTCTCCTTTTAACCAATCATTGTTGTGTTCTGCCGCTACTTGAGCAGCGTAAAGAGTATCCCAGTTTCTATCTATGTGTTCTTGAATGATTCGGCTAATGTATTTAGTGACACTGCCGCCGTCGTAAAGAATGGCAACTTTTAGTAAAGCGATGTTTTGCTTGCCTAACTCTATGTAGTTGAGCCAACGTTGGATCATGCTGTTGCCAGGAAGAATGATGTGCCCGAGTGGATTTTTAGGCATCTCATCATCCAAGATTGGTTGCTTGTAATGGGGAAGTGCTTCAACTCCTTGGTCAACAACCGTCTCTACCCATGCATCTACATCCATCTCCCTTTTAGCAACATCCATCTTGGCTAGGTCGGTGTAGTACCGCCTATTTCGCCCCAGCCATCCCCTGACATACTGAGTCACCAAGACTTTTTCTGAGTCACCCGTTGCCTCCCTAAATGCTGTAAGCCTTTCATGGTTTTCTGGGCTTATGTAGTAGTACGTCATCGGGAATCGGTATGCCATCCCATTTTTCCGTTAAGTAATATTGAAATAGGTCATCATAAAAATACCCTAACATTAGTTAGACGTGATAGCATACTTTCACGAACAAAACTTAAACGCCCTTGGCAGGACGCGACCCCGCCAAGGACTTCCCCATCCGTAGAAACGACCTACAGAAGGAGCAACATTATTATGGTGCAAAACGACTGCATAATTCCTGCATTAAGCCTGGAAGAATTCCTGTCAAAACACCCTATGAGGCATGAGGATTTAGCCCGCCTTTTGGGTGTATGTGTTGATGCGGTGAATAGCTGGTCATGCAAACGACGTAATCCACGACCACAAATATTGACTCATTTGGCAACTATTGACGAGCGCCTAACACTCAATCCAGAGCTAAGAAAAGCATTCGTTAAAGATGTACAGGGTACAGTAAATTAGCGCAATTATCAAAGAAACTGTACGCTGTACGTTGCTGCCTTTGGGCAGCTTTTTTAATGTGAAAAAAGACGAGGCTGAGAGCCTCAGCCTCGCCCCCCCATGTTATGAGAAAAAACTACACACTATTATGTCACTTACATTCCGAGAAGCAAAAACCCAACTAGGTGCAGGCACAATCGCCGAAATCAAGAGCATTCTTGACCAACTAGGAAGACCGACTACTGAGCCAATCTCATCAGAAGATTTTGACATTCTCAGAGGAATCTTTCCACTTATCAAAGAAGGAATGAGCTTAGAAGATGCGTTAGCGAAGCTTTCCGTTCGCGAAGCGTCCCGAAGGGAAGGAATCGCCGTCTACAACCAGCAGCCTGAACCATTGCCCGAACAGCCAGCACCCAGTATAGGGGTCTTAGTAGCAAACGACCAGAAAACCGGGTTAAGCCTGAAAATCTGATGATATAAGGATTCTACACCAGCTACGGTTAGTTGCCTTTGATTATCACACTGGTACTACTCAACGAGAAAACAAGGGTTGTAGCTAACAAACACTTCTGTATTATTCATGTAATATCGCTTAACCCGGTTTTCTGCTCCAATGATTCTCATGCCCCAGTTATTGGTAGTGGGGATATATTTGCAGCTTGGATGCATAAGTCATGACAAGAAAATTTCTACCTTAACATTACTTAAAGTTGTAGAAAAAACGATCGCTCTACCGTTGTCCACTCCTCTTCTGGTCGGCGATGATTGCGGAGGCGACTGCGGATTGCATCGCGTCCATCATCTCCCATCCATGCTATGTCTAGTAATTGTCTTAAGGGGTTGTTGTTAACTTGTCTGCGTTCAAAAGATTCTTGCACCCTGAGGGTAAAGTCAGTTTCACGGGTTGTAGCCAGAAGTTTAAAAGTTTCAGTTTCCCCAATTGGTACTTGTTTGTTCGCAGCTGGCACAAAAGGAAAGTCAGAGGGTATGGCGATCTGAATTTCGTCGCCGGAACGCACGCCTATCTCAATGGATTGCCCAGGAGCCAACTGCTCATTAGACCCCTCAATTGGGTGAAGCAAACTAACTGCCCCTGTCAAACCAAAATCAAGAATACCAATGTAGATAGGAGCATTGTGCTGATTGACTATTTCTAGAGCAATCTGCTCGCCATCCTTAAAAACAATTTGCCCGCTACTATTTTCTGGTTCTGCCGCTACCCAAGAACCATCGGCTGCTTGCCGTTTAAGAATAAATTTGACTTTGTCTTTGAGCAGACAATCTGGATTAGGATTTTGCAAAGATAAAGTCTGACGATAGCGCACTACCTTTTCCAAGTTATCACGGACTACCTTAACTGCACCCGTGTTTGTAACGATTTGGGGGGGAACTATCAGTTGACCATCTTTGCCGACGACAGCCCAAGTAGGTTGCTTGGCAACCCCTAGTTGTGGCACTGCATCCCCTTCTCTGACTTCTGTTCGGGGTGGAATTAGATAAATCCGTGCATCAGCTGTTTCGCCTGCGGAAATATGTTGTATCAAACTAGACACTAGTATTAAATCCATCAACTCGCTGACGGCAGTTTCGTAGCCGATAGGGGCTTGAATTTCCACCTTTAAACACATCCGACCGTAGGAATGAGTTTCTTCTAGGGCGCGAGTGCCAGTTACAATTGCATCCTCATGAGATTCTTCCAGAATTTGAGCATCACAAGTCACAGCCCTAACCGCCGTAATCTCTACAAGTCCGAGTTTGGGAGTTTCTGTTGTAACTTGCTTGGTTCCTGAAGGGTAAATCGCCCACCGCGAACCAGGCGTCATCCCGTGTGCTGCACCAGCACCCAAAGTCACTTGATTACCTGTACGTTCCCGAACTGATACAAAGCGCATCGGCTCAATCTCTTCGGTGTCAAACAATAACCTGTCCCGAGCTCCTTCCATTTGCGGGTGTTGGAGTGATCGCACTGCCGAGACTTGGGGACTCACCCATTCAAAAATGTCGCGGTAGGTAGTACCAGGTTGAGCGCTACGCAAGGCTTGACCCAGAAAATACGTTAATGCTCCATGCTGAATTATACTATCAGTTTGAGTCGGTGTATACTCGTAGGCTTTCTCTTCATCCCGGCAAGCTGCAATTAGCACGTAACGCTCACTTAGAGGTAGCCAGCCACTCGGTCCGCTATCCCGCACACCTCGACCCAACTCAGCTAAAACTGGCGAAGGAGGCAGTTCCTCAATAGGACGTAGGTCTGGTTCTACCCAGCGTTCATTCGCACCAAAGGGGTCACGGCTAATCGTACCAGAATGGCAGCAGTCAAAGAGTAGGGTGATATGCGGTGTCTTTTCGCTCAACCGCAACAAACGCAGATAAATTTCGTCATCGGTAATATCCCGGTTTGGGTTGGGGCTGCGTCCGCTATCGTAAGGTACGATAGTTTCATCCAAGCCGTCTTTTTCATCTCCCTCCCGGTCTGTCATCTGGGAACCGTGCCCACTATAGTGAATAACGACAATATCATTTTCACCAACGCTGTCAACCAATGCATCCATAGCAGCCAAGATACCGTCACGAGTTGCTTGTTCGTCCCGTAAGACGGCGATCTGGTCAGATGGAAACTCAAAGTTCTCTTGCAGGATTTTGGACATGAGTTCTACATCGTTGACGCAGCCAAACAGTTGATTGATTTCAGGATATTGATACTTATTAATGCCAATTAGTAAAGCCCATTTACAACTTTCTTCAGTTCTAGCAAGCATCAACTGTACCTTTTGTCTAAATGCTTTGAACGGTTAGCATACATCAGAGAGGCAACATTCCTGGTTCTGCAAACAGATCGGCGAAAAGATCCGGAATGCTGTCACATCAGTAAGTAGCTTCAGTATATTCCTACAAATTGGCTGCGCCTCATTCCATACGAGCAGTACCAAAAATCTGGAGAAATGTAAAGATGAGTACACAACCACACCAAGTGATTGAACAAGGTATTCAGTATCGTATCTCTTTGGTCAATTCCGGATGCACCTACCGCTCTGCTGATGAAGCAATTCTATGAGAACTTAAAACACTACGACAAAGCTCAAGCGTTGTGTCAAGCTATGCTGAAAACTTTGGAAAAAGCCGCTCATTTCAGAAACTGGGCTGCTTTTACTTTAATCGGTGAAGCCTTTGTGAATTGAAGTTGATGAAAGTTGCTCTTTATGGATGAAAATGCTCTCAGCCAAAAAGCCGATCTATTCCTCATGCAAGGAATTGAGTATTATGAAACCCATGAATTTGAAGCTGCGTTAGAATCCTGGGAACAGGTGTTGAATATTTATCGAGAAATAGGCGATCGCTATGGAGAAGCAGCTATCCTGGGAAGTATTGGTAGTGTTTATAACTCACTTCAACAATATCACCAAGCAATTGTCTATCATCAAAATTCTTTAGCAATCAAACGCGAAATAGCTGACTTCCAAGGCGAGGCTGACTCACTGAATGCTTTGGGTAATACTTACTTTTTTCTCAAGCAATATCAGCAGGCAATTGAATCCTATCAGCATTCTTTAGAAATTGCACAACAAATTAACTACTCCCAGATAGCAGCGAAATCTCTAAGTGATATTGGTGCTGTTTACTACAATTTAGAAGAGTATCGGCAAGCTATAGAGTATTATCAAAAGTCCCAAACCTTGCAACATAAAATTGGTGAGTTGCCAGAAGAAGCCGACTCTCTTAAGAACATTGGTGCTGCTTACTACAATTTAGGAGAGTATTACCTAGCTGTAGAGTACCACGACCAGTGTCGATTGCTGCGACAGCAAATAGGTGACTTACAAGGGGAAGCCGAATCTCTCAAAAGTATAGGTGAAGCTTACTACTTATTAAACCAATACCAACAGGCTATTGATTACTATCACCAGTCTTTGCAGTTGAAGCAGACAATAGGCGATCGCGCTGGGGAAATAGAGTGTTTGGATCATCTAGGTGCTGGCAACTATCGTCTCGGTAAATACCAACAGGCTATTGATTACTATCACCAGTCACTACAATTGAAGCAAACCATGGGTGATCGCCTTGGAGAAGCTGACTCCCTAAGAAGTTTGGGAAATGTATATAGTGTCTTGGGACAATACCACCAGTCTATCGAGTATTGCCAGAAGTCGTTAACGCTTGCACATGAAATCGGCAACTTACAATTACAAGCTTATGCTTTAGGAGAACTAGGTAATCTTCACTACCTGCTAGGGGAATATCAGCAGGCTATTAACTACCATCAACAATCTTTGGATATTAAACGCAAAATAGCCACTTTGCCTAATAGCGATCGCTTTACGAACCACCGTGGAGAAGCAAGTTCTTTAACGGGTTTAGGCAATGCTTACTGCGCTTTAAGTCAGTATGAGCGAGCCATTGAGTATCATCAACAGGCATTCTTCATCCATCGAGAAATTGGAAATTTGGAAGGTGAGATGGTTTGCTTGGGAAACTTGGGAAACGTTTTTAACCTTCAAGGAAAATACGAGCAAGCCGTTGATTCTTATCAAGAATCTCTATCAGTCGCACAAAAAATCGGCAACCGCCACAGCCAAGCTCAAGTGCTATTAAATTGTGGCAATGCTTACTTTTACTTGGGACAATATTTCCAGGCTCTCGAATACTATCAACAGTCCTTAGACATTGCCCAACAAACTAGTAATTTGGCAGGGGAAGTGACTGCTTTGGGCAACTTAGGCAATACATACGAAGCTTTAGGAAAGTATCAAAAAGCACTTGATTATATCCAGCAATCATTGCCCATTAAGGAAAGAATTGGGGATAAGAGAGGTTTAGCTGAATCACTTGGGAATTTGGGTGCTATATACAAAGTGCTGAGGCAATACCAGAAAGCTATTGATTACCATCAGCAGTCATTAGCTATTAAACGGGAAATAGGCGACAAGGCAGGCGTTGCAAATTCATTAGGTAACCTAGCTGGTATCTACAACTCTTTGAAGCAATTTCCCCAAGCCTTTGATTGTTATCAGCAAGCACTGGACATCACGCGGGAAATAGACGACAAGGCAGGAGTTGCTGCTTACCTTGGCGGGTTAGGTAGCCTTTTTTCTTCCCAAGGACAATATCAACAAGCGATTGATTATCTTCAGCAGTCTTTAAAGATTAAACAAGTTATTGGCGATCGCAGAGGAGAAGCGAAAGCTCTTGGTAATCTGGGCAACTTTTACCAAGCCACAGGTGAATTACAATTGGCTATTGATTATTATCAAAGGCAGTTGCAGCTTGTTCAAGAGATTGGCGAACGAGAACAGGAGGGAAATGCTCTCAACAATCTCGGCGCAACTCTACTTCAAACTAATAATCTTACAGCTGCAGAAAGCATACTTTATCAAGGGATCGAGGTTTGGGAGTCACTGCGTTGTGGATTAGAAGATGTTGATAAAGTCTCGATTTTTGATGGGCAAGCTCTCACATACCGTACTCTGCAAGAAGTCTTGGTTGCCCAAAATAAAATTGAAGATGCTTTAGTCATTTCCGAGCGAGGTCGTGCTAGAGCGTTTGTAGAGTTACTGACTGAACGGTTATCTCTCCAAATGGTGACTCAATTAACTCAGTCGCCACCTACGCTGTCAGAAATTAAACAAATCGCTCAACAACAAAATTCCACCATTGTGGAATATTCGATTGTGGATTCTGGCAATCTCCTACTCGTTTGGGTTATCAAGTCAACGGGTGAAATTGCCTGTCGCTTGGTCAATCTCCAACTTTTTTACCAGCAACACAACATTTCTTTAGAAAACCTTGTCGCCTCGAGCCGTGAAGTTATCGGTGCAAGGGGGCGCGATACCAGTAGGGATGAGAATATCGAGACTGAAGAGCGTGACGCGGTGAGACTAAAATCAAAAGACGTTACAGATACAAATTACAAACAACGCCTACAGCAACTGTATCAAATTCTGATTCAGCCGATTTCTGACCTTCTACCAACAGATGATTTCGCTCGTGTCATTTTTATTCCTCAATCGTATCTATTTTTGGTACCATTCCCAGCTTTATGCGCTCCCTATGAAAACTACCTGATTGAAAAACACACCATTCTCACTGCTCCTTCAATTCAGGTACTAGGAATTACCAGAAAAGTTGCTTTCACAAGGCACGAACAGCAACAACTAAACCCTTCTGAATTTACTAAGCACGCTTTGGTGGTAGGAAATCCCAGCATGCCCAAAATTGTACTAGAAGTCGGACAGCCACCTCAACAACTCAATCAGCTGCCAGGAGCACAACGGGAAGCAATTGCTATTTCCTCGCTTCTGCAAGTCGAACCAATCACTGGCGAACAAGCGACCAAGACTTGGATTATACAACAAATGCCAGATGCCAAGATAATTCATTTAGCCACTCATGGGTTACTGGATGACCGCAAAGGGATGGGAGTTCCTGGAGCGATCGCGTTGGCACCTTCTGAACACGATGATGGAGTTTTGGTTGCAGAAGAAATCCTCAACCTCAAGCTGAATGCGGAACTGGTAGTGTTAAGTGCTTGTAACACAGGCAGAGGAAACTTGACAGGGGATGGTGTTATTGGGCTGTCTCGCTGTTTTATTGTTGCAGGTGTGCCTAGTATCGTCGTTTCTTTGTGGGCAGTGCCGGATGCTGCCACAGTGTGGTTAATGACAGAATTTTATCAAAATTTGCAGTGCGGTTTAGATAAAGCTCAAGCTTTGCGTCAAGCAATGCTAGAGACAAAGAAGCAAAACCCTAACCCAAAAGCTTGGGCTGGGTTTACATTAATAGGTGAGGTTGAATCTTTATGGAGTTGAAAGATGTGCAAACCACTAAAGCTGAAGCCGATCAACTGCTCCAGCAAGGTATTGAGCAGTATAATAGTGGTCAATCATCAGCTGCCATACAGTGTTGGCAACAAGCACTAACAATCTATCGAGAGATTGAGGAGTATCAGGGAGAAGCTGATGCTCTAGAAACTCTGGCAGATGTATATTACGACCTTAAAGATTATGTCAATGCTATTGAGTTCTATCAGCAGTATTTAGCCTTGGCGCGAGAACTTGGAGACAAACACAAGCAACAAGTAGCTTGGGATAGCCTGGGTAATGCTTATTACAGCCTGGAAGAAAATACGCAAGCAATCGAGTCTTTCCAGCAGAGTTTGATGATTATCCAGAATCTTCAAAATCCTCAAGAGGAAGTCAAAACTCTCAACAAACTGGGACTGGCTTATGCAGCTCTCAAAAGGTACTCTGAAGCAATTGATTATTATCAGCAAGGTTTAGTTATTGCAGGGGAATTTCAATACCGCCAGGAAGAAGGGTGGTTACTCGACGGTTTGGGCGAAGCTTGCTGTGGTCTCAATAATTATAGCCAAGCGATTGAGTGCTACCAACAAAGTTTAGCGATCGCCCAGGAAATAAAAAACCGCCAAGATGAAGCATGGGTACTGGAAAATTTAGGTCAAGCATACAATTTCTCAGACAACTATGTTCAGGCGATTGAATCCTATCAACAGTGTTTGGCAATTGTCGAAGAACTTCAAGCTTCTTCCCCACAACAAAGACATCTGCATCGAATGCAGGGAAATGTTTTGTGCCAACTTGGAATGGTTTACGATTTAATCGGCGAACATACCGCCACAGTTGAATGTTATTTGCAGAGTTTAGTTATTGCCCAGGAACTCCAAGATTTAGAGATGGAAGCGCAATCTTTAAAATTATTGGGTGATGCTTATAACATAGGACTCTATGACGAAGGTATTGAACACCTACAGAGGTCTTTAGTGATCGCACAGCAACTCCATGACAGAGAGTGGGAGGGGGAAGCTTTAGCAAGTTTGGGAGTTACTTACTATTTTAAGGCAAATTACACCCAAGCCATTGAGTTTTCTCAACAAAGTTTGATCATTGCTAGGGAATTCCACAACTACAGATTAGAGAGAAAGGCTCTAACAACTTTGGGCAATACTTACGATGACTTACAAAACCATGAACAAGCAATTGAATATTACCAGCAGGCTTTAGCATTGACACGAATGCTGCGAGAATTGGTCTCAGAGGCAGGATTATTGAATAATTTGGGTATGTCTTTCTTTCGTTCTGGCGATTTGGAGAGAGCAGAACAAGTCTTACGAGATGGGATAACAATTTGGGATTCTATTCGAGCACAATTAGGCGATCGCGATACTTATAAAGTATCCATTTTTGATACTCAAGCTAAAACCTATCGTAGTTTGCAAGAAGTTTTGATTGCTCAAGGAAAAACTAACACTGCTTTGGAAGTTGCTGAGCAAGGTCGTACACGTGCGCTAGTTGATTTCCTAACTAACCGATTTTTGCCTGAAACAGTTTCTCAAGCCTCCTCCAATTTTTTGACAATTGAACAAATAAAACAAATTGCCATAGCCCAAAAATCAACATTGGTTGAATACTCATTTATCTATCACAGTCTTAAAGGGAAAGAGCAGCCAAAATACCGAAGCTCTGCACTGTTAATTTGGGTGATTCAACCTACAGGAGATGTAACATTTAGATCGGTAGACATAACATTTTTGAAGCGACAAAATACTCCTCTAAGTGAACTGGTAGAAATTACTCGTGACTCCATTGGGGTGAGGGGACGAGATGCAATCAGAGTGACCAAAAATGAACCTCGAACAACAACTAACCAAAGACTACAGCAACTTTACCAAATTCTCATTGAACCAATCGTAGACCTTTTACCAACAGAACCTGATACCCATGTAATTTTTATACCTCAAAGTTCCTTGTTTCTGATTCCCTTTTCAGCCCTTTGCGACTCCTCGAACAAGTATTTAATAGAAAAGTACACCATTCGTATAGTCCCCTCCATTCAGGTGCTTTCCATTACCCAAAAGCTTTCAGGTTTATTTGCTCAACAAAAAGAAAATTTTAGGCAAGATTTAGCTCTAGGAAATGCATTGGTTGTAGGAAATCCAATTATGCCAAAAATTTCCTTAAAAATTGGACAGCCACCTCAATCGCTAAGACCTTTACCCGGTGCTGAACGAGAAGCAAAAGCTATTGCTCCTCTCCTAAATACTCAGCCTATTATAGGTGAAGATGCAACCAAAGTTGCCGTTTTGCATAAGATGCTGAAAGCGCAAATTATTCACTTAGCAACGCATGGATTACTAGATGATTTTCATGAAATTGGCACACCTGGTGCGATCGCGTTATCTCCATCAGGGGAAGATGATGGGCTGCTCACAGCAGGAGAAATATTGAAGCTGCAACTCAATGCAGAACTGGTAGTTTTAAGTGCTTGTGACACAGGTCGAGGTCGCTTGACTGGTGACGGTGTTATAGGTTTGTCTCGCTCCCTAATTTTAGCAGGAGTGCCTAGCATGATTGTATCGTTATGGGCAGTGCCGGATGCTCCAACTGCGGAATTAATGACAGAGTTTTATCAAAATCTGGAGCGAGGTTTTGATAAAGCTTCTGCCTTGCGTCAGGCAATGTTAACTACAATGAAACAACATCCAAATAATCCGAAAAACTGGGCTGCATTTAGCCTAATTGGGGAAGCATAATACCCTAGTAATTTTATTCTCTCAGTAATTCTAATTGGAGCAGTTTCGGGTGGTTTATAATTCCAAATCTTTGCCAGAGCCTTGTTATTCCCTTTGGGAGCTGCCCTGGGCAAATCTCGCATTACACTCACGTGATCGCAGTCATAAGACAATTGTAGTGCTATATACTGCATCCGAGGGCGTGCAGTGTCAAAACTATTTTCAATAAAATAAAGTTATTGAGAAAGTAGGGAATGTAAAAATGACCCTACTAAACATACCTTGTTTCAAAACTGGGACTTCACCGTAGGGCAATTCCTTTAGGGAGAGGGTGCGACCGAGCGCAAATCAAGCTACAGAGTGGGTTCTGGGCGAAGTTCAGTCATGTTTACCCAAGTCATGATATCTAGGAATAAGGTAGGAAAATACTCCGAGTATAGTACGGCTTAACTTTTACCTTACTCTTCCCCTGTTGAATGATATTTCAACTAAAATAATAAACTTAAATATACATTTAGTTGTTAATTACCTTATTTTTGGAGAGTGGAGTAATAACTGAGTAAGAGTTGGATAAGAGTAGGGTATGGCACAACTCTCATCAGTGGGATATTGTAGTGTTAATTACAAATAAATTGCTGAGAATCCCCATTTTATTGAGATTTATGCCAAGAAAGAAAGATTTAGAGTCATCGGTGATGCTGACGGTGATAAGGAAAAAGTCAACACTTGAGGGGAAGGTGCTGGAGTATATCAAGGAGAGTGAAGAGGGAGGGAGCGATTTGGCAATGGCAGCTATCATGCCGCGATATAAACCGTATTACTTACGTAAAGCTGGCGTGCGGGGAGAAGAACTACACTCCTGTGTTTTGGATGCGATCGCGGATTTAGAAGCTGAGATAGTCAAGTTAAAACGGGCATTTGGAATGGAGGGACTTGCCCAAGTAGTGCTAGTTCAACCTTATAATGGAGTTCCTTCAATGGGTGCAACTCTTACAACTGCTAACTTGGTTCCTCCAAAAGAGTCTTTTTTTGGTTTGAGTGAACCTGCTTCCGTTGAATCTGCTGCAGCAACTGAAGTGTCGGTGTCAGCAGACTTGGATGAAGGGGAAGCTTCAGACGATGATGACGATTTTTTTGATGACGATGAGGATGACCCAATTGCCAAAGCAGATATAGAAGTTGATGCGGGGTTTCGTTTAGAATGAGAAAACTCCGTCTAAACTCATTCACAATTCCCAATCCAGCGTAAAAGTTTCCTCACCATCTTCTGATTCAACTTGGGGGTCATTTGAGGTATAAGTTGAATCATCAACAGTGGGCTGATTTTGTTGTATGGGGGTTGTATGGGTGTTAACTACTGTAGACTGTACTGGTAAAACACCCTGCTTAAACGCAAAGTAGCAATCAACAATAAAGTAAAGCGTCTCAAGGTAACTTTTACCTAATCGTTGCGATTCTGCAAAGATACGCTCGCGGTAACTATCTTTGATTCGGACTTTTTCTGGAGTTTTATCTTGCTGAGAAACCATGTTATTGTGGTGGTTCACTGTTGACGATTCACTGTTAACTGTTAACAGTCATCACAATTGCTTTAGCCATTTGTAATAGCCCATAAGAATTAGCCTCTACCGGGTTTTCTAGAATTTCAAACCCGTTTTGTATGAGCAGTTTTTTAAACCCAGGCAGTAAGCACCCGCCACCAATAGCCCAAATTTCATCCCCTTGGTGTTTGGCATCAAGGGCGAGATTGACAGGCTTTTTCAGATAGCTTTCATACCAATCTTTAAGACAAGTGGTGTAAACTTCTTTGATATCAATATCACGGCTGTATTTGGTATGTCCCATTTCAAGGCAAAAGCGAATTTTCGATAAGTCCCCAAGCTTACCACCGTTGAGATGTTTCATCTTCTTGGCAATCTCACCGATGAGAACTTCCACTCCAGCAGCGTAGGGGGTATGTACTTCTCTTTTACCTTGATTGTAACGAGAATAAAGTGTTGTACCATTCCCAAAATCTACGACAGTTAACTTTTTGGGCAGCTTTCGACCAAACAAAGCACCCATACCTTCAGGTACGACTTTGAGAACCTCTACTTTAACATCAGATAGCTTGCCAGCGAGCATTGGTTGATATTCACCGTTAAGCACTCTTAGCAAATCATCAGTGAGAGCCACATCATGCAAACTGACAACTAGCTTTAAATGCCAAACTTTACGATGTGGCAAATGAGCCAATGCACCCAATAAAGTGATAAGCGCGTTGTTGATTTTATTGATATTATTATCTGTATTACGCTCAAAGTAATACCCAGTCCGGAAAGCCGACTCACCAACAGTGTAGGCATTACCGTTAAAAACCACCCGACCGGGGACATCTTCCATTTCTTCTCGTGAGATGTAACTTGGAATTCTAACGACATCAAAACCATCGACCAACAGTTTGACGCTACCATAGCCATTATCAAAACCCGCACAGAAAATCTTTTGATTCGCGTGAATGTTCTTAGAACTCATAGGGGTCAAGTGGGGTATAAAGCCTCAATAAGTTTAATATACCCCAAGAGAACCCCATATACATCCCTTGTAGGTGTTAATTTTACCGAAAAAGTTTGGAAAAATTTTTGGGGTATTTATAGCCCCTATTTATACCCCATTAAAAATTAAAATATCGTCGGTTAAAGAATCTCATAATTCGTGATTGTAAAATTTTTTCTAAAACAGCGTAATGCTGTTGTAAAGAAGGCTTTTTTCTATACCAAGATAATACTGGCAACGGTTAAATTGTAAGCAATAGTAGAGATTAATTTAAACCTTTATATATGTCTAAGACCAAGGGGAAACCAGATTTAAAAAAGATAGTCATCACGATAGACATGGGTGCAAGTAAAACCAAGGCTATTGTGCAAGAGTACCCTGAAGGAAAGCCTGTGGTCTTACTTTTAGATTCAGAAGTAGCTGATGTTGCTAAGGCTTCGGTTGAAAGTGTTGAAGCAGAAGGTAACCCCTCTTCTCGTGCTTGGGTAGGAATAGGTGGTGAGTATTGCGCTTTAGGAGAACTTGCCCGCCGTCGTTTCGGGGGTATATCGCAACTAAAAGAACTTAAATACGAGTTAGCAGTCCCCAAGATATGCGGTGCAATCTGGCTAGCGAAGGAGAAGTTGAACTTTGATAACGATGTTGCAGCTTACTTGAGTATCCTGCTGCCGCCGGGGGAGGTGCAAGACTCCGAACAGTTACAAGTTCGCTTGAAGGATGCATTTCGAGGGTTTGATACGCCAGCGGGTAAGATGCGAGTGAAAATGCTTCGTTATGATGCAGCTTCTGAGGGTAGTGGGGTATTTTTCCACCGCAGGAGGGTGCTTGACGAGAATATGCCTGCTTCGATGTACGTGATGCTTGGTTATCGCAACGCGAGTATTTTCACTGTTCGAGGTGGCATTCCGAGTGCGGGAATAACTAGTAATTTCGGTATGTCTTGGCTGGTAAACAATTTCACTTCTAAGGTATCGGGACTAAGCCCTGATAATCCCAATATTGTCGAGGTGTTGGTAGAAGCTGGGGTTAGTTGTGACCCCCAGGTGCTTCAAAAACTCTCGCGCAAGCGCAAACGCGAGGAGGTTCAAATTGATGGCGAGTTGATGTCTAAGGCTTTATTGCTTGCCAGAGATGAGTATTGGCGTGTGATTGTGAGGTGGTTGCGCTCAAAAATGGATGAAGATATCGAGGAACTGATCTTTTGTGGAGGGACTGCTGATTACATTCGCCCAGAAATAGACGCTTACTTCCAAAAAGAGGGGATTAACGTATCCTGGCACGCCGACATTTTTATCCCTGATGAGATATCTTCTGGCATGGGTAATCGAATGGTGGATGTCTATGCGCTGCACCAGCATATAATTATTCAGTTTGATAAACTGACTGGTTATGCGCGCTCTGAAGTAGTGGTTTTAGCTGAATCTTCTGGAGTTAGTGCAGGTGATAGTACAACTACAACCACAGACGACCCTTTTTCTAAATTTGATTTTACGCCTGTTTCCCGCCCCAATGTTTTTATAAGAGTTAACGAAAATGCTTGAATTATTGTAGATGTAGAGTAGTGGGTTAAAAAAAATCAGCTAGAACATGGCTGTGCGGAACAGTTGCGCTCTAGCTGAATCTTTTTTAGTTGGAAATATTGTCAGTGGTTTCGGTGGAGTTATCAGTTACAGTGGGAGCATCTACAGTGGGAGCATCCATCTCGGCATATTTCTTCTGCTGTTCTTCACGACGTTTCCAAGACTTGCGGTTGTATACCAACAAGTCTTCCAAACCCATGTTGAACTTTTTTTGTGCGAATATTAACAACTGTTCGATGGTGTAACGGCGGTCTTCGGGACGACCAAAGCATATTTCAAACTGTGCTTTAAACGCTGCCCAGTCGAAATTGTCAGCCCCTAATTGTCGTTGTGATTCGCGTCCGTACAAATCTCGGATGGAGTAGAAAATTGCATTGTACTTCCGCACATCAAATGACTCAACTTTGAATTGCTCCATAGCCGAATCATCGATTACAATAGCTTGGGTTTTAGTAGATTTTAAGCCAGCCATAATTGTCTCCTAGATGATTTTTTTCAGGAATGCTGGGCGTATGCCCGTGTAAAGAAAAAGAAATCCCACTCAAGACACGAGTGAGATTTCCTTACGATGTAGACTTATTGATTAAGCGTCTGCAGTTTCTTGTTGTTTCCAGCGTTCGCGTTGTTTCCAAGTCCTTTTGTTGACTTCGAGTAGTTCTTCTAGCCCTTTGTTAAAGTGCTTGATAGAATACTCAATCATTTGTTCTACGTTGTACCTGGGATTTTTGATAGTACCGAATGTTGCAACAAACCGAGATTTGAACTCATTCCATTGGGCTTTGTTCCAGTTAATTTGAGACTGCGCTTGGATGGTCTTGCCCCAGGTTTCCTGCAATCCATAGTAGACTGCCTTGAGCTTGCGCTCATTGTAGTCAGCAATCTGGTAAATGCCCATTGCGCCGTCATCAATTAAGCTAACTTTCTTAGTTTTAGTAGCCATAGTTATCTCTTGTACGATAGATATTTCTTAGAGAATTAGCGTAAGCTTTAGTGCTTTTTATCATTGCTCCATACGATTTTTGGAGCAGAATTTTTTCTACGTTAGTAGCAGTTTTTACTTTGGGCAAATTGAGTGAATGGTGAAAAAAAACCGCAAGCGTGTTTAATTGCTTACGGTTTTTATGGATTTGTAGATGTAGATTTAGACGTAATAGTGATTTCCATTCCCAGCTTTCATATTCCCAACTATCAGGGTATCTCCGCTCCTCATCGCTTATATGTGTCTTCCGCTCCGGGCCGGCAATATGTTCGCTGTTCCAGTACCAACTACCATCAGTTCGACGACAAATCTTGGTTTCTAACCAGTTGTTTGTACGAACGAGAAAACCTCCATCTTTAAACTGGATAGCGCCTTTGAAACAGTTTCACGCATGCGTTAGATAGCCAGATACCAAAAACTTGCGCATTGGAATTGTATAGTCGAAGCGTGCGTGTTAGGTAACTTGTGCAATTCCAATGCGTAAGCCTTTGTTGATTGAAGGGTATGGTAATGTTATTTCTCTGTCTTGTTAAACCAATTTTTGGTCAATAAATACTTGTCAACAGGCAATGCAAAAAATCACCCTACGGCTTAGTTCACATACTTGACAATGCCTACTTAACCCATGAGTTAACTTCTAACCATCAAGTTCCTTTTCTAAGCCATTATCTGCCACTAGACTATTCTCCACTGATGAAACTTTATCTATGTTAGATTCTTCTAAAAGCTCTTGAATTTGGGCAAAAAGCTTATTAATTTTTTTTAGCTTTTTCTCATCGTCCCAGATTTTACTCTTTTTGAGTGCTTTGTATATTCTGTCTGTTTTCTCTTTTTCTTCTTGTTTGCGAGATAGTGGCTTTTTCTCATCCTGAGTTTGAAGAATATCTCCTATTTTCTCTTTGATTTCAGACAGTGACAGATTTTCCTCAATCGCTTTATTTAAGAAATCTTGCCGTTTTGAATCATCCTTGAGCCGGGCGATTAATTGTGCCTTAGTGTACTCGATTTTTCCTTGCTCTAATACGGCTTGGATATCTGGAGGAAGTTTGAGCAAGGGAAGGCGGTTAGCAACAAACGACTGCCAGGATATCTTGCCCAATTGTGAGAATATCCTTTGAATAACTTGGGCTTCGTCACTAACCATAACGTTATGGTTAGAATTTCCCTTCGCGTCATTGTTCATCTGATATAGCAGAGAAACCACCATATTTGACTCAACTTCCAACTCAGTAGAAATTAGCGATAATATACCGATAGTTTCCTCAAAAGCGTTGAGTTCTTCCCGTTGGAGGTTTTCTACGAGTCGGATACGAAGTGCTGTTTTCTCGTCACACTCGATAATGCGGACGGGAATATCTATTAGTCCAGCAATTTCACAAGCTTTAAGACGGCGTTCACCAGCCACGAGTTCATGTACTTCACCAACTGGTCGGACAACGATAGGTTCGAGTAAGCCTTCCTGTTTGATACTATCAGCTAGGGATTGAAGTTTTAAGGGGTCGAAATAACGACGAGGCTGGCTGGATGGAAGAGTAATTTCGGCAATGGGTAAAGTGCTTTTAAAATCTGATGAAGGCTGTTCCTCTTCCAAACCAAATAAATTATCGAGTCCGGTTAGTTTTTCGAGTTCGCGTTTTTGGCTCATAGCTGAGTTATATATTTTGTAATTTCTTCCAGTGTGCTAACGGCAGGGTGGTTTTTCTTGTATAGTGCAAGTGGCAGATGTGCCTGGGCGGCATCAGGAAAAGCGGTTGATTTGGGAATGGGATTCGTGATGTGTATACGCTCTCCTACTTGCTTTTTAATCTCTTCCAGTATTCCTGTGTCTTGGAGGTTGCGACTATCGTATTTAGTCGGAATAAAACAAGCGATTTGTACTTTTTTGTGTCCTCCTTTTTTGATCCGAGCGATTGTTTCCAGCAGTTGGTTGGTGCCGAGATAGCACTTATACTGAGTTTCGACTGGAATAACAATATGTGTTGCCGCTACTAAGCTCATAATACTTAGTATTCCAAGAGAAGGCGGACAGTCAATCAAAATATAATCATACTTGTCAAGTACATCTTCTAGCGCGAGTTTGAGCCTTTGTCGGTTGTCAATTGTCAGGTCAGTAAGAATTTTTTGCTCTGCACCTGCTAATTGGATATTTGTTGGTACAAGGTGCATCCCGTAAATGGGTTTTTCCCATATATATAAAGGAGTTTCTTCGGCGATCGCACTATAGACAGTTTGCCCAATTTCAAGTTTTACGGACTCTAAACCCATAAAAGCTGTTAGCGATGCCTGCGGGTCCATATCTACAAGCAGTACCCGGTGTTTTTGGGCAAGGTGATAACCGAGGTTATGTGTAATGGTCGTTTTGGCGGCTCCACCTGACTGGTTGAAACTGGCAATTATTTTGGTTGATGTCATGTTACTAGGGAATTGGGTTCAAAAGTTGGGAATTGGGTTCAAAACTAATTGTCACACGCGCCCGAAAACCCTTACCGTATGAGAGTATTATATTTCCAGGGTATTTATGTGTGACAGTTAAGAACTTAATTGTTTGTGCAAGAGTTAAGAGAAGTGAAAAAATCGCTCGACCGTAAAGAAATGCGCGAAAAGTATTGACAACGACAGAATCAGGGTTTAGTACCGTTGCTAGTAAAAAACTTAATTGTTCGCGTTACATATCATATAAGCTGAAGCGATTTTTTAAACCATATAGCGCGATTTTATCAAACTGTGGTTTTTTATTCTGGCTTTCTGTAAAAAAAATATGCTAATACAAACAATCGAGCTTGTCTGTACTAGCACTATTTTTAACTACTCATCTTATAAAGGAGGCTTAGAGTCGAATTCTTCATCCGTTGAAGTAATATTATCTTCAAGCAATTCCTTAGCAAATTCTGGTGTTTCAGGTGAATGAGCATTGCTGTCGCGTTGTACTAGTTCGCTGATTGGTTCTGCTAATACAAAGTTTCTGATTACAAGCGTCGCAATCTTTTCCTTGTAGTTTTCTCTTATATCAACCTGCTGGTCAATATACCCTTCCGCCGTACCATGTATGCCTACCCCTTTAGAGTTGATGATGACGGCTGGTGCGCCCTTGGAACGGTAGGGTATCTCATCAGCGACAACTCCCTCTCTTCCCCGGTAGTAGAATTCGGCAATTCCGAAAGCAATCAAACTTCCTTCTTTATCGTGGGTTTGATTTACAGACTTAATTCGTACAGTGCTAGTAGCATTAATCATGTTCTTGTAGTTTGTAGATTTAGTAGATGGTTTTTCGCCTACACAGTATTCGTCGTAGGCGAAAAGTACTTTTCTAGAAATTGGCGTTAGCAAAAGCCTGTTCGTTTGGTGCAGAAGTAGATGTAGATTCTTCCTTACGGGGTGAACCTAATAACTCGAGCGCGTTAATTGTGATTACGGGTTTTTGGCGCATGGTACCAGAATTTTTATCTGCCCAACGGTCAAACCCAAACTCACCAGTTATTGCAATCTGGGTTCCTTTACGAACGTAGTTATTGATAACTTCTGCGATGTGTCCCCATGCTACAAGGTCAAACCAAAGGGCTTGCTCGCTTCTGTAGGGAGGTCTGACAGCGAGGCTAATACTAGCTTTAACCGCACCGGACTCGAAATACTTTAGCTCCGGGTCTTGTCCGCATCTGCCAACTAGCATAACTTTGTTGATATAGTTCATATCGCAAGAATTGATTTACTTTTTTTCTGACTGCGTTAGCAAAAGTTCCTTCAGGATTTATCACTTGACGAGTTGTTTTTTCTTCAATCACACCCTTTTTACTCCACAGTCATAGGTGGTTATTCTTCGTCCTTGTTTTTCCTAAAATCGTGGTTTTTACCAAGGGATGGAAAGTTACTTTGTGCTATGGTGGTATGGCTATAAGTGATATTTATTTAAGTAATATAAGTAATTATTTATGCCTGAATATCTTCTCCTGAAGCGAGTAAATATTTGTAAGCTGATTCTTCTGGCTTTGATGTGGATACAATCTGATGAGGATAGCCAAAGCCAACTTGCTCCTGACTATTCATCCCCTTTGCGGGTAGAAAATCTGACTTGGTTAGGGGAAACCTACGTAGGAGAGGATGTTGAGCATTTTTGTGACGTTTCTAATACCACTACGATAGGCGTGTGGGGAGAAATCTTAGAACTGAAGCTGGTAGATTTGGTTACTAATTTACCGACTTGCTTGCATGACGCATCATGGTATGCCCTGTTGGTGATCACAATGATGCTAGTGGACTTGGAACTAGATGGTGTGTACTTACATCCACAAGATAAGTATTTTGCCCGTTCTATTGCGCTTGATAGTTTAGAGCAATTGGGTGGTTCTTACTTAGCGAAAGGTCATCCTTATTTAGACTTTCCTTTATCTTTAGAAGAAGCTAAATTTCTACTACCAGTTGATAGAAAGCAAGAGTTAGAA
The DNA here is from genome assembly GCF_963920835.1 of Scytonema sp. PCC 10023. Taxonomy (NCBI): domain Bacteria; kingdom Bacillati; phylum Cyanobacteriota; class Cyanophyceae; order Nostocales; family Scytonemataceae; genus Scytonema; species Scytonema sp. PCC 10023. Next base: position 8,348 of record NZ_CAWUDP010000088.1, on the reverse strand, counting down.
ATCGAGCTAGGAAAGTTTCTTATTAACACTTATGAACATGATTTTGAAGATGATGCACCAGATATTAGCCAGTTTTCCAAAGGTTATTTGAAAGAGGTTTTAAAAGACTTTTTTGCTAATTCTGACTGGCGGAGTGATATTGACACTGAAGCAGTTGTACAACTACAAGAGAAGTACGGGTCAGAGTATTCTCAAGCTGCATATTCCATTCAAACCAAGGATAATGAACGTTGGGGTTATACCCTTGTTTTTCTCAAGCAGTTTCTAGGCTTAGATTCCAGTTTTCTAGACAGCCATAGTGATTTATTCCTTGATGAATCTGAAAAAAATAATTTCCCTGAATACTTTCGTATCAAGTCTCATTTAGAACGCTGGCAAGACCGAACAGTTATCTTATCCCGATTGGTACATACCTTGGTTTATTTTTTGCTAGTAGGAGCAAATTATCATCCTAGTCATATTGATGAATTAATGGCTATCCCAGCTTCTTCACGGGCGATATCCAGCTTACAACCTTGCTTAGGGGTAGCTGCTTATCGGAGTGGTTACTATATGGCTGCTTCTGGTATTCCTGAATCAAAAGTCGGTCGAGACTGGCTTTTGGAGAAAGCTTTCCCTAACCTGCGTGATTTTTACCAGTGCGGTCGGTTGGAAGGGAAAGATATTAGTGTTGGTTTAGTATAAATTTTTCATATTTTTACTTGTGAATAAGCTTGAATAACTTCAGTGTCAGAACTTATACCATTTTGAAAAAAGAATGCGACACATGATTGCCTATATAACGGTTCTATCTGTCGCAAACATTTTTTGAATTGGTATTACGTAATTTTTACTACAAAGAGAACGACCTTTCCTTACAGAGAAGAAGAGATCAGAATTTGAACGGAATATTAAAAAAAGTAACGAAAACTGATTATGAAAATAGTGATAATTGTTCTATCTGGACGGTACTTTCGGTCTGAGGTTTTTCTGTAGGCTGTTTGTTGTTTAACGACTTTTTACCCCATCCTTCTTTTGCCGCGTGTTTGACCACGCGGGAGCGGATATCACTGGCTACCGTTTCATAATCGGAGCGGATTTTCTTATACTGAATTGGGTCGGTTCCTATCCTTTGCCAGAGACTATCGTAATTGTAGTTTTTGAAGGGTCTGTGCTTGGTAAGAGCATCATGACTTGCCCAGAGGTAGACATCCGTCCATTCTGGTGAAAGTGGTATCTCGAAAGTGATTGGCATCATGAGAGCCAAAACCTCACTACTTGAAGCCAATTTTCCTATTTCCCCTTTGTCTATCTCTTCTAGCGCTGCGTCCAATCTATCGATAGCGATCGCACACCAAACCCAAGCCGGAATTGACTGTTCCCAGTCGTTCTGCTGAGTTACAATTGGTCCTGCAACGTACTGAACAATTTCAGGACTTGCCCCTGCCAAATTAAGTAAGCTGGCGGTTACAGCTTTATGAATCCCTTGGCTGGTTAATAGCTGAAGTATCTTTCTGGTACTGGGGGTAAGTATTTCACTTGCTTTTTGGCTTTTGCTGTTACAGATAGTTTGCTCAATATCAAAAAGGCTTTGCTGCTGGTTCATATCATTCCTTGTGTAAATAAATACTGCCAGCTAAAAACGTTTTTAGCTGGCAGCAATTGCTGCTAATAGATGTATTTGGCTATGGCAAAAGTAAACTATCCCAAACACTTCTAGGGTTAACGTGGTACAAGAGTTGGTTTCTCGCCTGCGTAAATTTAGCGAGTAGCTGAGTGTTTTGTAACTTTTTCCACCAGTTGTGTTGTAGGTAGGTAAGTAGCCATAACTGCGTCTCGTGATTCCAACTTGAGATGCTGTTACTCAAACTGAGTGCGCTGAGGATATCGCTAGGAGGTACTTCTAGTTGGCTTACAATTGCTTTTGGTATAGATGACAACATCTTTATGTGAGCGATCCCTCGACCGGGACTGCCTTCACTAATAGCCAGAATTTCTTGTGTTAGTTCAATTTGTTGGTTTTTTATAACAGACACAACCTCCTCATCGGTTAGTCTATGAAAGGGTATTATTTGGCATCTACTTTTAATAGTGGGTAGTAGCTTTTGGGGATGAGATGAAATAACGATGAATGTTCCAGTTTTAGGTTCCTCCAGGGTTTTGAGAAGGGTATTGGCGGCGCTGGGGTGCAGCATATCGCAAGAGTGGATAATTACTACCTTTTGGTTGCTATTAATGGCGCTAGTTGAGAGGAATTCAATGACTTCTCGTATCTGTTCAACCCGGATAGTGGGGATACCTTTTTGTTGAGAGGTGTTTTCACAGAGAAGTTGCCGGGGGGATGTTCCCTCCAGCAAACTTCTGGAGGAAGTCGGTTTGATATGCAAGACGTCTAAATGATTTTCTCCCACAATAGTGTTTGCAAATGCTAGAGCAGTTTTGGTTTTTCCCACTCCTTCAATCTCACTGGTAAATAGGTATGCGGGGGCAATCTTATTATGTTCGATTGCTTCAGTAAGCAGAAGTTTGGCGGTATGTTGTCCGATGATTTCCGTAAATGGATTAGTTTTATTGTTCATACGGTGCAGATTTCGATAATTCTGCTAGTTAAGCTATGAGTTCCAGTTTTGAGCTCGGTTTCGAGTTGTACGAGTGTAGTGAGGCTGTTTTTGAGCTTTTGAACAGCTACATATTTGACCTCATCCTTGAGGTAATGCAATCTTTTGGGGTTTTTCAGTTCGGCGATTTCTGCAATCTTGTTTTCGGCGAGTTTTGCTTCTAATCCAGCTTTAGTTATTAACCAGATGCGGAAAATAGACGTGAGCGTTGCTACTATTTTGAGTGGATGTTCGTTGTTATCCAGTAGTTTGGATATTTGCATTATTGCTAAGTTTGGATGGTTTCTTAACATAGCAATCGTAAGTTCTGAATAGTCAGTGTTATTATTACTAACTAGCTGGGATACTTCTTCAAGCTCTAAGGTTTTTCCATCTGCGTAGATAGCAAGAAGAGCGAATTCGCTCTTCGCTCGTGCGGTGTTGTTGCCAATTGCTTCGACTAAGTAATGAGTTACATCTGGTGTGAGTTTAACTTGATGAGCAGCTGCATACTTCCCTATCAAATTAATTATCCCTTTTTTATCCCAACTGGGAACGAGAGGGAATTCCTCTTGTTGAGCATATTTTAGAATAGTTTTTACTACTGCCCTACGAGAATCTGGCTTGTTATTACCAGTAATTAAGAGGATGCTATTTGAAGGTATTTGAGAAAGCTGATTATCAAGGTCTAGGTTATCTTCATTTGATAAACTTCCAATCAGATATTCGCTGTCTACATGAACAATTTTGCTACCTTCTCCAAAGGGAAGAGTCATTACCTCAGTAAAAACGTTGGCAGCAATATTTTTCTCGTTACCAGATAATCTGACGTAGTTAAAAGCTTTCCAGTCCGGATAAACATTTTGATTAACCAACTGGTCAATTTTTTGATTGAGCGAGTAGGTATCCTCGCCGTAGTATAGGTATACAGGCATGATAATTTTGATATATTTCTAACTATCAGACGTGAGTAGTAAGTGGTGGTTTGAAAAAATAGAAGAGTTAGTATTAACTCTTCCCACTTGCCTAGTTTTTAGGATGCAGCTTCAAGGCGAATAGTTGTCTAAATCATATACTTTTACAGTTGTGACTTTAACTTTTGATTGATGATTTAAATTTTCTACAGATTTTATCCCATTAAACTTGCGAATTGAATCCTTACCTTCCAAGTAGGCGTAATGCTAGAGAAAGTGTCACCTTGTGCCATATCCCGCTTGAAAGTTCCAAATCATTTTTTGAGCCGGAACTTTACTCTTTTTGGCACTCCTTTTAGTGCTTGAAATCCTAAAATTCAAGACTAAAATTATGAAAATGTTCCGACACTGTTAAAACTCGGAACTGTGTAAAGTTTTATATACTTTGACGGATAACGGCTAAAAGGTAGCCATATCAATGCTTTAAGGTACTTGGCACTTCATGACAGCTTCTCTAGCCTTAGCCCAAGTAATGCAATACACATGATGGACCTCCCACTTGATATAAAGAAATAGCCGATTCCCACTCATCAAGTGATGCTTTTTTCTCTTGAAGAATTTGGACAATCGCAGAGGGAAGTTTGACTTCTTTATTGGTATCTAGGTTAAGATGGGGGGTGGTTTCAGATAGGAGTTCTTGCTCGCTTTTTGGTAGTTCGCCATACCTAATGTTTATCTGATGTAGCTCTGCTGTAATACCTTGCAGAGGTAGCGTGTGCTGTACAAATTTTTTCTGTTTTTTGATTTTAACCTTTCGTTTTGGTTTGACTACAATAGGGTTTGTAGGAGTATGTACAGCGTAACATTGGGGAATGTAGAGTGAAAGTTGTCCCCAAAGCTTATAGGATACAGTTTTCTTCTCTGGTTGGTTAATTTTGTACTCAAATTTAGCAGTATGCCTGGGGACGCCGCACCTGCGGAGTTTGACCTCAATTTTGTACGATAGACTGCCTTCTATAAGCGTATGGCTGTCAAGAATGACTGCGTTTGTTCTTTCCCACCATTCGACAATTACGATGCGATCGCCGCTTAGTCCTTCAATAATGTTACTCAACCGGGAGTTAGGACGAGAAGCAATAAATTTATTGACCCAGGCTCGCTGTTTTTTGTTAAGCCTGGGCTTACGATATGAGGATTTATTTTTCATTTTATTGCATTTCTATTGATGAATGATACCCCCACCAATCAGTCGCTCAATAATTGATAGGAGTTTGGTTATCTAGAACAGAGATAATTGTCGCTTGTTAGGTTCTAGTATTTCGGGAGCAGCTATTGTGAGAATTTCTTCTCGTTTTTTCTCAATCATGTCTAGATAATACTGATGTGAATATTTATCATCACTAGTGATATTGGTTAACCCTCTAACACCATAATAGTAAGTGACTACATCACCAGGTTTTCCCAGTTTGAGGAGTTCCTTTTCACCCTCACGAATCCTGCGAGTGATGGCAAGTTTGTCTTTTGGATATTTCCTTGATAAAATCTGAGATTTGACATTCTCGTAATATTCCTCTGCGCCTACTTGGTTTTGGATTAAGTAAGTTAAGTATTCAACAGGAAATTCTTTCTCTAACTTGGAGCGAGAACGGCTTCTCCAACTACCTTTGCGGATAATCTTGCCATCTTCTAGCCATAAGAGATAGTTCTTAGTTCCCCTTTCAGGAATAAACATCGCTTCGGCGATAAACTCTAGTTTGACGCTTATCTTTTTGGGTAATTGAGATTGAAGTGTAGCGTACACTTCTTCTGGTTTAGGGTGAGTAAAGAACACCCCATCAGTATCAACTTCTATAGGAGTTGCGCCAACGCTGTTGATTACCTCAATCATGAACTGTAATATGCGCCTACCATAGGCTGTCACCAAGGCAGCTGCTTCCATATCGTTGAAAGCGAGTTCAGATGTTCCAAAGAACCCAAACTGAGAATTAGCCAGAACTTTGATGGATTCTCTTTTTTCCTTGGCAACAATGTCTCCAGTACTGACAAGTTGTTCCAACTTCGACTTTTCAGTTACCAAATATTGCAAGATGCTCAGCCCGATTCGCTTTGTATCCTTACGAGAGACAATTCCTTTCGACAATATAGTTCTGGGGTACATGGAACTGATATCGATGTATCCAACCTTTCTATAGAGTCCTGGAATGGAGTCGGCACAACCTCCTTGGAATTTGTACTTGCGATCGGGTTTGGGTTTGTGTCCAGGATAATAATGCTCAAAAATTCTTTCCCACTTTGTGCCGTTACCTGCCAGAGCTAACTGCTGGAGGTTCATGCCCGGTACAATCAATGTTTCATAGTAATAAGAGGGCACAAGCCGGTTGGCTATAAGTTGAGTATCTTCTAGGTCGTAGGTAAGATACTCCTTAATTTTCTGCCATCCCTGATTACCAGAACCAGCTTTCCAGCAAGCGAGAATTTCCTCGTAGGGGAGAACCAGTCGCGGTTCTGAGCGCAATCTCATTTCCAGTACCACTTGTTTGAGCGATCGCCCGTTGGTAAGTTCCTTGGCGACAAAATCCCACCTGAGAACGCAGATAAAGATATCTACGTGCTGGCAGTTGCGGATGAATACCTCCCGAATCTCCAGTGGCTCGCCGCGTACTTGGGCAGTTCGGATGATTCGTGTCTTAGATGCAATTCTAAATGGATGAGGAATGCCGTGTAACTCACAGCGGGTGATAATAAACGGTAGGTCAAATTCTGTTCCGTTGTAGGTGTAAATTACTTCTGATTTGCTTGCTTTTAGGTGCAGGAGAAACTCCTGGAGGATTTTGCTTTCGGCTCGATCCATAAAGATGGCAATTTCCCCTATCTCGCTCATGCAGCCAATTGCATAGATACGATTTTCTCTTGGATTTATTCCTGCTGTCTCAATATCGACTACCAGAGTTTTGAGACTAGAGTACGGGGCAATATTTACCGAAGGATGCCACTCAGGTATTGGGGTAGTATCTGACCAGAATATGTCAAGTCTTTCCTCATTAAGGATGATTTTATTACCAGATTTTGTAATAAAATATCGGTGGTTGTAATTCATAAGTTACAAAATTAATTACTCTTTCTTGGCATGAATCCTTGTGGTTTAGTAGGGAGTTTTTTTTACGGTAAAAATACCTCAAAAATGATGTCCAGATTATTAGGGAGTGCGAATATTGAAAGCGGCTGCACCAACGGTTCTTTTTCTTCTAATAGTGCGGTCATAATCCTGTACTAGGGTACTGCTGCTAATATTGATGTTGTTGCTGTAAGCAGCCATACTGGAAATTCGCGTACTTTTAATTGATTGTAAATGTTTTTAAGCTCTGACTTGTATTCCAGCCAAGCAAAGGCTACTAATTCTTTAAGAAGGTCTTGCCTACCATTACTGTATATGTATTTGCACGCTTCATCTACACATCGCTCATGAGTTTGTTTGTAAGCAATTGTTATTTCTAGCATTTGGATTTTTTCTGCTTCTGGTACTTGCCAAGAGTGAATTGAATTGGTGCTGTATAAATTTTTGGCACAGCTAAAGGCAACTGCTAGAATACAGTCAACGTGTTTTCTAAGTCGGTCAATTTCAAGCAGACAGTCCTTAAAATGCGCTATTCCATTGCTGCATTGAACTGAATTTCCCTTAACTTGTTCTGATAGCTGTCTGGTGGCGAATGGTCCATCGATAGTTAGTGTGCCATTAATGGCTATATCTAAAATTTCGAGAAAACGTTTTTTAAATAGTGCAAGGGTTTGTTTACGGTCTAAGGTTTTAGGACGGGAATAGATAACTCCGCTAATTTCTGATTTATCCGGACATTCATCTCCTACGCCTGGAAAATGCCTCCAATAAGGTGGCATTTTTTCACCCTTAGCGAAGCATAACTCGCCGAAACATTTGGAGCCGAAGCGGTAATTCATCAATATACGTATCGAAATCTGCGATTGCTGCTGGCAATAAAAGTCCTGTACGAAGGCTAATTGCTTTAACTGACATAATTTTAATCAGATACTTCCAGAATGCCAGTTGTTAAATTTTGTTGTGGTCTTGTTTGATATCTTAATTTTTTGCTTCCCAATCAGGGCAGTCTTTATTAAGATTGGGGCTTACTACACAAGGTAGATATTGCTGTAGATGCAATTTGTGTATTATATTTAATGTGATTTTTGATGGCTAAAAAAAACTTTCCCCAAAGTTTTTTATCGGGGAAAGTGAGTGTCTTTATAAAGTGACGAACATTTGAACTAGGCGGTTTGTAATTGAGACTTCATCTGAAGCTTTTGTACCAGTTGTACCCAGGCTGGCGCTTTCTTACCTTTAATGGGAGTAAGATTGTTCCAGTGCATTTCGAGTTCAGATTGGGATAAATGTGGGAGTTGTTCCTTACCCCAATTGATTGCATCTTGGATTGTTTTCCAATTAGTCCAAGGTTGTTTTGCTCCTTTGATATTGCTTAACTCAATTAGTGTTGCTTCCAACCAAAGTTTAGCTGCCTCCGAGTCACGCATTAACTGTTGTCTTGACATTAACAGGGCAATACTTGCTTGAATCTGGGTTATTTCCCACATTTGAGAAATAGTTACGAGTTCTTCCCAGGTGTCTTTCTCCAGTTGAGTAATTTGTCTATTATCAGGAGCAGTTTTAGCGACTAGCAGGTCTTTGAGAAACCCAGTTAAACTTGAGTATATGACGAACGGGTTCTTGCCATACTCAATTAAGTCCTGGAGAATTTGTAAGTTAGCTGTTACTTCCCCTTTGGCAAGGTTTTCGGTTACCTCTTAAGAAACACATTCCGTCGCCGTAGATTGAGCAACGAGATTAAAG
>NZ_CAWUDP010000087.1:0-41175 GCF_963920835.1 Scytonema sp. PCC 10023 | reverse complement strand
AAATTCCGTTCTACCATTTTTTTGACACCAGGTTAATATTCCGGACGTGTCTAATAAGGTTGGAGTAAATCCGGCTTATTTGATTCCTGTTGAGAAAGAGAAGATTCCTAAAACGGAGATTGGCAAAATTCAGCGCAGTCAACTTAGCCAGCGCTGGGAAACTGGTGAGTTCGACAACTACCTCAGGCAAATCGACGTGCCTAGGCAGCGACTCTCTCAGGAGGTGCCCAAAACTGAGATCGAGAAAATCATTGCTGCTATTTGGCGCGAGGTTCTCCATATCAATGAGGTAGACATTCACGACAATTTCTTTGACTTAGGTGGGAATTCGCTACTCATTGCTGCTGTTACCAGTAAGCTGCAGGCAGTTTTGCAGCAAGATATTCCTCTAACAACAGTGTTTCAATATCCCACGATTCGCTCCCTAGCTCGGTATTTAAGTCAAGGGTCGAATCACCTGGTTGACCGCGAAATAATGCAGAGCAAGATTCGGGGAGAAAAACGTAGGAAAAAGTTAATGCAAGCCAACCTTTATTAATCGTTTAACTCTCATTGCTGTTTAAATAAACTGTAAAATTAGCAAAAGAGGAGAAAATGCCAACAAACGAAGTTGCAAATCTTGAGGTTAACTCAGCACTAGATATCGCTGTCATTGGGATGTCTGGTCGCTACCCAAAAGCCAAAAATCTTGAAGATTTTTGGGAAAATCTACGAGATGGAGTAGAATCTATTTCTTTTTTCACTGATGAAGAGTTAGCAGCTTTAGAGGTCACTCCTGAATTACTGCAGAATCCTCAATACGTCAAAGCAGCCCCGATACTAGACGATATAGATTTATTTGACGCTTCATTCTTCGGCTACAGTCCGAGAGAAGCTGAAATGCTAGATCCGCAAATTCGCATTTTCTTGGAGTGTGCTTGGGAAGCTCTCGAAACGGCAGGATACAGCCCTCAAACTTACAAAGGTGCAATTGGAGTTTACGCAAGTCAAGCACAGAGTATGTATTTACTGAGAAACCTCTATGCCAGTCTTGACTTCCACGAATCTACACTTTTTGGCAATATAAAAACCCTGATTGCTAATGGCAGCGATTTCTTACCGACGCGGGTTTCTTACAAATTTAATTTGAAGGGACCAAGTATTAATGTGCAAACTGGCTGCTCAAGTTGCTTAGTGGCAATCCATCTAGCACGTCAGAGCTTGCTGGCGGGTGAATGCGATATTGCCTTGGTGGGGGGAATTTCTATAGATATTCCCCAAAAAAGAGGCTATATCTACAAAGAGGGGATGATTTTTTCTCCGGACGGTCACTGTCGCGCCTTTGATGCTAAAGCACAAGGAACAGTTTTTGGCAGTGGTGTAGGTGTTGTGGTGCTCAAGCCATTGGTCAATGCTCTCTTGGACCACGACTGTATCTATGCAGTAATTAAAGGTTCAGCTATCAACAACGATGGTTCTGAAAAAGTTGGATATATGGCTACGAGCGCCAAGGGTCAAGCTTCGGCGATTGCAGAAGCCATAGCCAATGCCGGAGTAGATGCTGAAACCATTACCTATGTAGAAGCTCACGGAACGGGAACGGCTCAAGGCGATCCAATTGAAGTAGCTGGTCTAACTCAAGCATTTTCTCTCTACACTCAAAAGAAAGGCTTCTGTGCTCTCGGTTCGTATAAACCAAATATTGGGCACATGGATATCGCCTCTGGGGTAACGGGCTTCATCAAAACGGTGCTGATGCTCAAGCACAAGATGCTAGTACCCAGTTTGCATTTTGAAGAACCCAATCCCCAAATAGATTTTGCTAACAGCCCCTTCTACGTCAACACAAAACTACAACCTTGGACGACGGAGAACGGCATTCCCCGACGCGCTGGGGTGAGTGCTTTCGGGATTGGCGGCACCAACGCTCACATCATCCTTGAAGAAGCTCCAAAAATTTCTCCCGTACAGGTGAAACCAGATCGCCCTTTGCACTTGTTGTGCTTGTCGGCAAAAAGTGAAAAGGCACTGAAAGAACTGGTGCAAAAATATGAAGCCTACTTAGCGTCCGAGCCGTCACAGTCTTTGGCAGATATCTGTTTTACTGCAAATGCAGGACGTTCTCACCACAATTACCGCCTGAGAGTAGTGGCTGGTTCTACAGAGGCTGTGCGCGAACAACTGGTCAACTTAACTGCTAACGCAGATGAGAGCAAAGCGATCACAAAATGCTCCAACACAAGTCAACCTAAAATTGCCTTTCTGTTTACAGGACAAGGCTCCCACTATGTTGGCATGGGACGCGAACTCTACAAGACTCAGCCCACATTTCGCCAAGTTATCGATCACTGCGACGAGCTACTGCGCCCTCATTTAAATGTGCCTCTGCTGTCAGTCCTTTACCCAGAAGATGAAACTTCTTCTGCTCTTAACGAAACAGCCTACACCCAACCAGCTTTGTTTGCCTTCGAGTACGCATTGGCTCAGTTGTGGCTGTCGTGGGGCATCAAGCCAGATGCGTTGATGGGTCACAGTTTGGGCGAGTATGTAGCGGCGTGCATAGCTGGAGTTTTCAGTTTGGAAGATGCGCTGAAGCTGGTTGCAGAACGGGGGCGGCTAATGCAAGCTTTGCCGCCTAACGGCGAGATGGTCGCTATCTTAGCGGATGTAGCGCTGGTCAAAACCGCGATCGCGCCTTACCAGCCAGATGTGGCGATCGCTGGCATCAATGCGCCGTCTGAAACGGTAATTTCTGGAACGCACACAGCGGTACAAGCAGTCCTCGCAAACTTGCAATCCAAAGAATTAGCCACACATCCCTTAAAGGTCTCCCATGCCTTTCACTCCCCCCTAATGGAGCCGATGCTGGACGCCTTCAGAGAAGTTGTTGCTCAAGTCACCTACGCCGCACCCGAGATGAAGTTGATTTCCACCGTCACTGGAAAAGTAGCGGGGGTAGAGATCGGACAGGCAGAATACTGGTGCAAACAGATTCGAGAAACTGTAAGGTTTGCAGATGCTATTAGCACCCTCCTGTCTTCAAACATCGATATCTTTGTTGAGGTTGGTCCGCAGCCAGTACTAACCAAATTGGGACAACGGTGTGACCCAAGCGAAACAAAGGTTTGGCTGCCGTCATTACAGTCTCATAGACAAGATTGGCAGCAATTGCTCATCACCTTAGGAACACTTTACGTTCACGGCGCAGAAGTGGACTGGGCGGGATTTGATCAGGACTATTCCCGCCGCCGGGTATTGCTGCCGACTTATCCTTTCCAGCGACAGCGGTATTGGCTTGAAGCAACACCTGCAATCCCCCCATTCAATACGTTCCAACACTCTGGTCTACCTGTCCATAACGACCCCCCTTCCATAGATGTTGGAATGAATTTCCCAATCCCCGCTAAGGAACTAGAGCGGGATGCTATTTTAACTGCAGAGCCGCAAGAGCGCCAGCAGTTGGTGGAGTCTTATCTGTGTCGGCAAATTGCCAAGGCCATTAAGCAAACTGAATCCAACTTGGACTTGCAAGACTCTCTTAGAAGTTTGGGATTTGATTCGCTGATGATCGTTGAACTCAAAAATAACATAGCTACAGATCTTGGAATTAGCTTGCCTATGAAGGATCTGCTAGCTGGCATCACTCTTGTACAGTTAGTTCAGAAGGTAACAGAGGAACTTACAGACTTCACATCGAACTTAACTTCCCAGCCGCAAGCAAACACCTCTTGGCTCGTGTGCTCCAACCCCAATCCAGAAGCAAGTTTGCGCCTATTCTGCTTCCCCTACGCAGGTGGCGGAGCTTCAGTATTTCGCACTTGGTCAAACGACTTGCCTCCAACTATAGAAGCCTTTAGCGTGCAGCTTCCCGGTCGAGAAAACCGTATCGGCGAGGAGCCTTTTACGCAACTAGAATCCTTAGTAAAAACTCTAGCGCAAGTTCTGCTTCCTTATCTGGACAAACCTTTTGCCTTCTACGGTCACAGCATGGGAGGGCTGTTGGCTTTTGAACTGGCAAAATTATTACGCACTCAGTTTGGCTTATTGCCAGTTCACTTATTTGTTGGAGCGAGTGTTGCTCCCCAATTACCCAATCCTTTTGTTTCCCTCGATCTGAGTTCTCCTCAAAAGGTAAAGGAATTTCTGTATAGCTTGGGGACGTCAGCTAAAGTGTTGGAAAACACTGAACTCATGCAGGTATTGCTACCGACTATCAAAGCAGATTTTCTTACCCTTAAAGCATATGCCTACAAGGATTCTGCACCGCTAAATTGTCCCATTTCAGCTTTTGCTGGAAGCGAGGATCGCTTTGTCCGTAAAGAGGATATGTCAGCTTGGGGGCTACACACTTTGAGCCCTTTCAAACTTCACGTTGTTTCAGGTTCTCACTTATTCTTAGACAGCGATCGCCAATTGCTTTTGCAAACTATCTGTCAAGAGTTGATGTCTTGCGATTGGCTTGAGTTAGATCGGCAGCAGCCCAATTCTTTTGTTACAGCTTTGGTTTCTTAATATCTAATGGCTCCGGTATGTTCCGGAGTCTGAGGATTTGATATAACGCGGTTCAACCTACAAGGAGCAAAAATAATGGTTACAACAAACTATCAAGAGCGCGTATTTCTGGCACAGGCGGGTTATACAAAAACCCTTTTGTCTAACTACGATGCTCTGATTGGATTCAACGCACGTTTTTTGTGGAAATGTGCGCGCCCTAGACTCCTCAAGTTCTACAACAAAAATATTTCTGCAAATCACTTGGAAGTAGGAGTAGGTAGTGGCTATTACTTAGATAAGTGCCGCTTTCCTGTTGACAAACCCCGAATTGTTTTGCTGGATTTGAATCCAAACAGCCTTGAGTTTACCTCAGCACGAATTCGGCGATACCAGCCAACGATTTGTCAAGGTAGTGTATTGGAACCTATTTCTTTAGAGGCTAATCAGTTTGATTCGATTGGATTCAACTATGTGCTTCACTGTTTGCCAGGAACACTGGCTCAAAAAGCAGCAACAGCGTTTGAAAACCTCAAACCACTGTTGAAAGAAGGTGGCATTCTATTTGGTTCAACAGTTCTGGGAGAAGGTGTCAAGCATAACTACCTTGGCAAGAGAGTTATGAAAAATTACAACAGTAGAGGAATCTTCAACAATTATCAAGATAAAGTTTCAGATTTAGAAGCTGTCTTGAAGCCAAACTTCTCCACTTATTCAGTTCAAGTCATTGGTTGCACTGCACTATTTACAGCAAGAAAATAACTTTTTACTCTCCCTCACTTAGTACACATCACCATAAAAGGGGGTTCGGAATTGGCTTGAGAGATGATTTACTTCCCAGAGTCAGCTTGATTTTGATTTGGGATCCTCATTAATGATGAGTTGTACTTAGTTAGTTGAGAAGTGGGGAAAATTCCCTTACAGCAATTTTCAGATTAATAGACCACATTGAATTCAGATCTTGTGGGCTGGGCATCCTTGCCCGCCCTCTTATCTCAAACGGCACTTGTCGCCCGTTCCACTCATAGAATTAGTGCTGTGCTTCATTCACTTGAAAACTGCTGTAATTTGTGGGGTTTTCCCTTCAACCAGGGAACTGTATCTAAAAATGAATTTGTTTTTTAACTGCAAATCTATTATGAAAACACTGCTCATCGACAACTACGATTCCTACACGTTCAATCTGTACCAGATGATTGCCCAAGTGAATGGAGAACTTCCTATCGTTATCCGCAACGATCAAGCTACCTGGTCTGAGTTGAAGGAGCTAGCATTCGATAACGTGGTAATTTCTCCTGGTCCCGGACGCCCAGAGAAAGAAAAAGACTTTGGTGTCTGCCGACAGGTCATTCAGGAAATAGATGTGCCCTTGCTCGGTGTTTGCCTGGGTCACCAAGGGCTTGGTCACATATTTGGTGGAACTGTTATCCATGCACCGGAAGTGATGCACGGACGTCTAAGTGCAGTTTACCACAACGGCTCCGCGCTGTTCAAAGATATTCCCCAAGCTTTTTCTGTTGTACGCTACCACTCCCTGATTGTTTCAGAAGAATTGCCTGAGTGTCTGCAGAAAATCGCTTGGACAGAGGAAGGAATTGTCATGGGGTTACGCCATGGATATCGACCACTGTGGGGCGTACAATTCCATCCAGAATCTATCTCTACAGATTATGGTTATAAATTACTGGAGAACTTTAGAGATATCACTTTGCAGTTTCCTCAAAAAAGAGCAGCAAAAGCGAAGTCCCAAGAGTTTTCCATTATTCCCACAGGTGAACTGCGTCATTCGCAGAATCAAAAATACGAAGTAAAGAGCCGTAAACTCAACATTTGTCCAGATACAGAGCAAGTATTCGTCCATCTATTTGGGGAACAACCAAACGCTTTTTGGCTTGATAGCAGTCAAGTAGAACAAGGTTTATCGCGCTTCTCCTTCATGGGTGATGCTAGCGGTTCTAACAGTCTGCTAGTTCAGTACAACACTCAATTCAAACAATTAGCTGTCACTCAAGCAGGTAAAGTGACGTTTCACAAAGACAGCATCTTTGAGTATCTGAAGCACGAAACTGAGCGCCTGTACTGTAGGTCTGATGAGCTTCCCTTTGACTTCAACTGTGGATTTGTTGGTTACTTTGGTTACGAACTCAAAGCGGAATGCGGAGGCAAACTGGAAAATCCCTCACAGCTTCCCGATGCGACCTTTTTGTTGGCTGAGCGGGTTATTGCGTTCGACCACCAGGAACAAACGACTTATCTGCTTTGCCTTACGAAGATGGGGGAGAGGGCGCAAGCGGAAGCCTGGTTCAATACCATAGAGCAGCAACTTCGCACGCTGCCTCCTTTACCCCCATCTCTACAGGAGTACAGTCAGAAGTCAGTAACTTTTCGCTTCAGTCGGTCTTATCAGACATATCTAGATGACATTCAACAATGCCTGCAAGAAATCGCTGAAGGAGAAACTTACGAAGTCTGTTTAACTAACAAAATTCATACAGACAGCAGCCCCGATCCGCTGACGCTTTATCGAACCTTACGCCGAACTAATCCAGCACCTTACTCGGCATTCCTGCGATTTAACGATCTTGCTATCCTCAGTTCTTCCCCAGAACGCTTTCTTAAAATTGACCGCGATCGCTGGGTGGAGTCGAAACCGATTAAAGGAACTAGAGCTCGTGGGGAGACTCCGGAAGCAGACCTTGCTATGCGCGAGAACTTACGCAGCGAAGAAAAAGATCGCGCTGAAAACTTAATGATTGTAGATTTGTTACGCAACGATTTAGGACCAGTATGTGAGGTAGGCAGCGTACACGTTCCGAAATTAATGGATGTGGAAACTTATGCTACAGTACACCAATTGGTAAGTACTATTTGTGGTCGCCTGCGCCCAGATATGAGAGCCATTGACTGCATCCGGATAGCATTCCCTGGCGGATCAATGACTGGAGCGCCCAAACTGAGAACAATGGAGATTATTGACAGATTGGAGCGAGAAGCACGCGGTGTTTACTCAGGGGCGATTGGATTTCTAGGGTTGAATGGTACCACAGACCTCAATATTGTCATCCGCACTATGGTAGTTACTCCTAGCGATATATCTATTGGTGTGGGAGGAGCAATCGTGGCTCTATCCGATCCTCAAATGGAATTTGATGAAACTCTCCTCAAGGCACAGGCTTTGATCCGTGCCATTCTACTCACCGTTCATGGAGAGATCGATCCGAGCCGATATCAGATCCTTGGCACGCAGGTTGAGAAGAAGCTCGTGCATCAATGAACTGTGAGCGGTTAAATTTGGAATATGCGGGAAGCATAGGCAATCAGTTCCTCCAAGCAAGGTGAGAGTGTTTCTTTGGATCTAGTAAGTGCATTGTAAAACTCTTGTTGATGATTCGCATAAGCCATGTCTGCAAGCTGTTTTAAGCTTGCAGACATGGCTTCGCGTGCTTGTGCAGCATAGGGATTGTCAACCTGAATTCTCCAATAGATTTCAGGAGCCTGATTCGTAATACGCGCAAACAGCGCGAGCAGGGTTCGGTGCACTGGTGTCGAGATCGGCAGCGCTTTATTTGGATCGTAACCAAGTTCAGTTAGGCAGATTCCGAACGAAATAATTGCCGCATGTGTTGCAACTTGGGTGATGGCAGTCTGCCGATCGTGTTCGCTTGCTGTCATTGAGGTTACATGAGCGCCCCACTTTTGCATAAGGCTGATAAAATTATCTGAACGGAGACCTGACGATAACTGCACGGTGACAACGTTGTTGTCGCGAAATCCGAGGTCAGGAGCAAACATTGGATTGATGCTAAGTAATTGTAGGTCTTCCCTAATGTTTGTCACCTTCTGCGCTAAGGTAGTTTTAACCGATAGAGTATCCACTATAAGCGCATCGGCAGACATTGCCGGGATGAAATGCTCCAAAGCTACAAATGCTACACTTTCAGGGAGGCAGATGAGCAAGCAATCGACTTGGCGAGCGATCGCCAGCATATTTTCGTCAGGTTGACTAAGGTCGCCGCAAAGATAGCGAGCGCACTTGGCTAGTTTGTCTGGCTGCGGTGCCAAATCGATGCCAAAAATACTAAGCCCTTCTTCTGCAAGTAAATTGGAAAAGAGTTTACCGAATCCACCGTTTAAGCCAAGAATCAATACTTTTTCGATATTCATAGTTGCACACTATCGTTGGAGGTGTTTTAAATCTGCCGGATTCACGACTAGGTCGGGATGGGAATTAAGAATCACGCTATTTTTTAAGTGTTTTTACTTATTGACATATGCAATATTGTCTGAGACTTTAGCGAATGCTTAAGGTAGGCAACGATTTAACTCTTTATCATAGGAAAATTGAAGCTTTCACTTCAATGATAAATTATTCTTATAAATAGCCTTTCCCTTACCCCCACCTGTAGAGGTGGTTGTGGTTTCTGTTGGCGATTGCCTGTAAGGGCACTGCGCTCCCTTGCAATCGCCTCAAGGGAAAAACTTTTCGATAAAACTGAAAGTGCAAGTTCGATGCACAACAGCTTAGCACAGATCTGTTGCAGTCAGCAGTTACGATAAAATTTACAGCAGAAATTAAGTTTGTCCTTAACTTAAGGATTTTAACTGGTGAAACCTTTTTTAAAGGTAGAAACTTTAATACAGAGTTATCCTTCCCAGTACCGCCTTGGCTGTGTCGAACAAGCCTTAACCAAAGGTGAAGACTACTATATCGGTAACAGTAGCTCGTGCATTGGATGTATACCTTCGGGTCTCGGCTTTGAAGGAACTCCAGAGCAACTCTGGCTTCACCCCCTTTGAAGGTTGTTGCTGCGGAAGACACCGTAACTGGCAAAACAAGTTGAGAACCTGTAATGCAAGTAACGTTAATCAATGCTTTTAAAAACGCAACCATGAACCCCTTGCAAACCCTGCAGAATTACGGGCAGTCTGTCTGGCTAGACTACATTCGGCGCAGCCTGATTACCAGTGGCGAACTGCAACGCTTGGTGGATGAGGATGGGTTGCGTGGTGTTACGTCCAACCCTGCCATTTTCGAGAAAGCCATTGCTGGCAGCACCGACTACAATGATGCGCTCATTGCACTTGAGCAGCAGCAAGACATGGACGCCATGTCGCTCTATGAGCAATTGGCGATAAGCGATATTCAAGAAGCTGCTGATGTATTGCGACCTGTCTATGAGCAAACGAAAAAGCGTGACGGCTACGTTAGCTTGGAAGTATCACCGTACCTTGCTCACGACACGCAAGGCACGCTCGCGGAGGCGCGGCGACTTTGGCAAGTCGTCGGACGCGAGAACGTAATGATTAAAGTGCCCGCAACGCCTGCAGGTATCCCTGTCATCAAGCAACTCATTAGCGAGGGCATCAACGTTAACGTCACGCTGCTATTCTCTCAGGGAACCTACGAGCTAGTCGCAGATGCTTACATCAGTGGTTTAGAAGCGTTTGCAGCGCAAGGTGGGGACGTGAGTAAGGTAGCCAGCGTCGCCAGCTTCTTCATCAGCCGCATTGATACTGCGATTGATGCGATCGCCACTGCCCGCATCAAGGCAGCTACCAGTGCCAATGAGCAGGCGTCCTTACGCACCGTCCTCGGCAAAGTTGCGATTGCCAATGCTAAACTGACTTATCAACGCTACCAGGAAATCTATCAGAGCGCCCAGTGGCAAGCGTTAGCGGATAAGGGTGCACAAACGCAACGACTCTTATGGGCTAGCACCAGCACGAAGAACCCCTTGTACCGCGACGTGATTTACGTGGAGGAACTCATTGGTGCGGATACAGTGAACACGATTCCTCCAGCAACCTTTGATGCATTTCGCGATCATGGACAGCCACGTGCCAGCTTGAAAGAGCATCTGGAAGAAGCGCACGACATAATGGAAACCCTCTCTCGGGTCAACATCTCAATGCAGGATGTCACAACCCAGTTATTGACGGAGGGGGTACAGCTATTTATTGAAGCGTTTGACAAGTTGTTAAGTGTCGTGGAGAAAAAGCGTGAAGCGGTGCTAGGCACAGACCTAGATCGGCAAACTTATTCTTTACCAGATGACCTCACCAAGAGCGTTCAAGCATCTCTCAAAGATTGGCTTGTTAACGGCAAGGCGCGGCGATTGTGGGCGCAGGATGCTTCGCTTTGGACAGGTACGGATGAGAACCGTTGGCTCGGTTGGCTCGGTATCACTGAAGACCAACTGGCGCACATTGACCACCTGAAAAAACTTGCTGAAGAAGTCAAAAGTGAGGGTTTTGAGCACGCAGTACTACTAGGAATGGGCGGTTCTAGCCTGTGCCCTGAAGTGATGAAGCTCACCTTCGGCAGGGTGCTGGGTTACCCTGAACTACACGTGCTGGATTCGACAGATCCGGACCAAATCAAGGCGGTCGAGAGTAAAGTAGACCTTACCAAGACCCTGTTCATCGTGTCTAGTAAGTCGGGCGGCACCCTAGAGCCAAACATCTTCAAGCAGTATTTCTTCGACCGGATACAACAAGTCCTTGGTGCTGAAGAAGCAGGTAAACGCTTCATTGCCATTACTGACCCCGGCTCGAAACTGCAGCAGGTGGCTGTTGGCGACAACTTCCGTGATATTTTCTTTGGCTTACCCAGTATCGGCGGGAGGTATTCGGCCCTGTCACATTTCGGCTTGGTGCCTGCAGCGATTATGGGTGTGGATGTCGCGAAGTTCCTCGACTATACTGAGGAAATGGTACACTCTTGCGCCGCAACCGTTCCCGCCGCAGATAATCCCGGTGTCGTTCTAGGAACAATTCTAGGGGTGCTTGCTAAAGCGGGTCGGGACAAAGTCACCCTGATCACCTCGCCAGGTATCTCAGATTTGGGCGCGTGGTTGGAGCAGTTGCTGGCTGAGTCAACGGGTAAGGACGGCAAGGGACTGATTCCTATTGACCAGGAACCCTTAGGGAAGCCCGAGGTCTACGGCAGCGATCGCTTGTTTGTCTACGTCAGGCTGGAGTCAGCCCCAGATCCAGACCAGGATGCAGCGGTGGAAACCTTAGAACAAGCAGGGCAGCCGATAGTACGCATCCTGATACAAGACCCCTATCAATTAGGTCAGGAGTTTTTCCGGTGGGAAATTGCCACTGCTGTTGCAGGGTCGATTATTGGGATTAACGCCTTTAACCAGCCGGATGTGGAAGCGAGCAAAATCGCCACGCGACAGTTGACGTCCGAGTATGAACAGACGGGTGCATTTCCAGCAGAAACGCCAATTTTAGCAGAAAACGGCATTCAGTTGTTCACCGACCAGAAAAATGCGGCAGAACTCTTTGAAGCGGCAGGCGAACGCTCACTGGTGGGCTATTTGCGGGCACACCTAGACCGTATCCAAGCTGGTGATTACTTTGCTCTGCTGGCTTATATCGAGATGAACGACCCGCACCAAGCGCAACTACAAACAATCCGGCAAGCTGTCCGCGATGCGAAGCAAGTAGCAACTTGTTTGGGCTTCGGTCCCCGCTTTTTACACTCCACAGGGCAGGCTTATAAGGGTGGACCGAATACAGGTGTTTTTCTACAAATAACTTGCGATTCGACAGTCGATTTACCCGTGCCCGGACAGAAATACAGCTTTGGTGTCGTCAAAGCGGCTCAAGCACGCGGCGATTTTCAAGTATTGGCGGAGCGCTCGCGACGGGCTTTGCGAGTGCACCTGGGTTCGGATGTGCAGGCAGGTTTAACGATCTTACAAACAGCAATCAAGCAAGTTTTGCTCTAAATCAGCAATCTGAAGGAGAAATAATATGCAACTAGGTATGTGTGGTCTGGGGCGCATGGGCGCAAATATAGTCCGGCGTCTGCTACGAGACGGACACGAGTGTGTCGTATACAACCGGACACCCGACAAAGTGAAGCAGTTAGAAAGTGAAGGGGCACAAGGAACAACTTCCCTGGACGATTTCATTAATCAACTGACTAAACCCCGTGTAGCTTGGGTAATGGTGCCAGCTGGTGACGCAACAGAGCAAATAGTCATGGAGCTAGCACAGAAGATGGAGCCAGGTGATATCATCATCGATGGCGGGAATTCCTACTACAAACACGATGTGCACCGTGCTCTGATTCTCCAAGATCTGGGCATCAACTATGTAGATGTGGGAACCAGCGGCGGAGTATGGGGATTGGAGCGAGGCTACTGCCTAATGATTGGCGGCGAAAAAGAGATTGTTGAACATCTAGACCCAATTTTCAAGACGATTGCTCCCGGGCAAGGTGACATCTCCCGTACGCCGGGGCGGGAAAAACTGAGCAGCACTGCTGAGGCTGGTTACCTGCACTGTGGTTCAAATGGTGCTGGGCATTTTGTCAAGATGGTTCACAACGGCATTGAGTACGCCCTGATGCAAGCCTACGCCGAAGGCTTCGATATCTTCCGTAATGCCAACTCGCAGGAACTGTCCGAGGCTTATCGCTATGACCTTAATGTAGCAGACATTGCCGAAGTTTGGCGTCGGGGCAGTGTTGTAGGCTCCTGGCTACTAGACCTAGCAGCGATGGCTCTAGCCGAAAACCCAACTCTTTCCGATTATACAGGCTTTGTGCAAGACTCTGGCGAAGGGCGCTGGACAATTATGGCAGCGATAGAGTCAGCCGTGCCTGCCGATGTGCTGTCGGCATCACTTTACACCCGGTTCCGCTCGCGCCAGGAGCACACTTTTGCCGAGAAGGTTCTGTCAGCAATGCGGCAAAAGTTTGGCGGGCACATAGAGCAGAAAGGCAGATGAGAAGGGTGTTGACACTGGGCATTAAGAAAGATAAAGCCATGACGGGGCAAAAACAATGAACATGACTGATGAACGGCTAAATCGACCCGGTGACCCCTGCGTGATGGTAATTTTCGGCGCTGCTGGAGATCTGACCAAGCGCAAGCTGATTCCGGCTCTCTACAACTTAGTGCAAAGCAACCTGTTACCTAAGGAATTTGCCGTCGTGGGAGTGGCTCGTGCTCAGATGAGCACCGATGACTTCCGCCAGAAAATGAGTCGGGACATTCATGAATTTGCGACCAGCTCAGTCGATGCACAGCTTTGGGATTCGTTTGAAAAGCGGCTCTACTATCTGTCGGGTGAATTTCAAGACCCCAGCACTTATGAGCAGTTGCAGGAGCTACTGGCTACTGTAGACCAGGAATGCGGCACGCGCGGCAATTACCTATACTATCTAGCGACAGCGCCCAACTTCTTTAACGACATTATGTGGCAACTTGGGACTGCTGGGCTGGCTCGTGAAGAAGGTACTTGGCGGCGAGTGATTATCGAGAAGCCCTTTGGGCATGACTTTGATTCGGCTCGCGCTCTCAATAAAAATATCAGTAGCGTGTTGAAAGAAAGCCAAATTTACCGCATCGATCATTACCTTGGTAAAGAGACGGTGCAGAACATCTTGGTCTTTCGATTCGGTAATGGCCTATTTGAGCCAGTCTGGAACCGCCGTTACATTGACCACGTGCAAATTACAGTTGCCGAGAGTGTTGGTGTAGAAGGCAGAGGTGGCTACTATGAAGGAGCAGGTGCATTGCGGGACATGGTGCAAAACCATATGTTCCAGTTGCTGGCGCTGATGGCGATGGAGCCGCCGCTTTCGTTTGAAGCCGATGCAGTGCGGGATGAGAAGTCTAAATTGCTGCGGGCAATTCAACCGCTGAGCCCGGAAGAAGTCCTTACCCAGACAGTACGCGGACAGTATGGCGTGGGCACGGTGAAAGGCTCGTCAGTGCCTGCTTACCGCACTGAGTCGCGCGTTGCTCCTGATTCCGGTACTGAAACCTTTGTAGCGTTGAAGCTGATGCTCGACAACTGGCGCTGGGCTGGTGTGCCGTTTTATCTGCGGACTGGCAAAGCTCTACCCAGTCGCGTGACTGAAATAGCCATTCAGTTCAAGCACGTCCCGTTTTTACTGTTCCGTCAGACACCTGTCGAGCAACTGACACCGAATTTCCTGGTTTTACGCATCCAGCCCAATGAAGGCATCAGTTTGCAGTTTGGTGCTAAAGTTCCTGGTCCTTCCGTACGCATGGGCGCGGTGCAAATGGATTTTGAATACGCTGACTACTTTGGCACTCAGCCGAGTACTGGCTATGAAACGCTGCTCTACGACTGCATGATTGGCGACGCCACCCTATTCCAGCGAGCTGACAACGTTGAAATTGGGTGGAGCGTGGTAACACCAATTCTGGATGTCTGGAAAGCCTTACCTCCTCGTAGTTTCCCCAACTATGCGGCGGGTACCTGGGGTCCTAAAGAAGCTTTCGACTTGCTAGAGCGCGATGGGCGGCAGTGGCGGAGGATTGACCCATGATTCTAGCAGGTGACATTGGCGGCACAAAGACAATCTTAGCATTCTTCCAGGCTGAAGGCGGACGTTTGAGACCCATTATGGAAGCTACTTTCCCCAGCCGCGAGTACGCCAACCTTGATGAGATTGTCAGCAAGTTCGTGTCAATGCACAACCTACCCCTTACCCATGCCTGTTTTGGGATTGCTGGACCCGTCAAGCACGGACGCTCTGAGACGACCAACTTACCCTGGGTGGTCGATGCTAAAGTATTAGCCAGTAAATTAGGGTTAGAAACGGTTGGGTTGATCAACGACCTTGAAGCTAACGCTTACGGAATTGCGGCACTTGCGCCCACAGACTTTATAGTTCTTAACCAGGGTGCTAAGGAAGCGGAGGGCAATGCTGCTATTATCTCAGCCGGGACAGGGCTGGGAGAAGCGGGTCTCTACTGGGATGGTCAGCAGCATCGTCCTTTTGCCTGTGAAGGTGGTCATGCCGACTTTGCACCAAGGAATGAACTCCAGATGGAACTGCTACGCTACCTGTTGCAGCGATATGCCCGTGTCAGTTGGGAGCGGGTTCTCTCTGGACCGGGTCTGTATAACATCTATCAATTCCTCCGCGATACTGGTCGCGCTCAGGAGCCTACTTGGCTTACAGAAGAACTAGGCAATCAAGACCCAACCACGGTCATTGCTCAAGTAGCTTTGGCAGGAAAGTGCCCTCTCTGCGAGCAGGCGCTGGAGATGTTTGTCTCCCTCTACGGTGCAGAAGCAGGCAACCTGGCGCTGAAATTGATGGCGACCGGGGGAGTGTTTATCGGCGGTGGCATTGCACCCAAAATTATTGAGAAGTTGAAGGACTCGACCTTTATGGAAGCCTTTACAGCTAAAGGTCGTCTCCAGTCGTTGTTAGAAGCAATGCCAGTATGCGTTATCGTCAATAGCAAGGCGGCTCTGTTGGGCGCTGCGCTTCGAGCTCTCTACACCCAAGTTCCACCGAAACAGACCAATTTGTCAGCTATAGGAGGACATAGATTTTGAGTATAATAGAAAACAAGAGAAACTCGTTAATACCACCGAAAGTCTCTCTGCTGGTCGCCGACGTGGACGGCACTCTGGTTACAAAACAGAAGGTTCTCACCGGGCGTACTCGAAATGCGGTGTGTAAGTTGCATGCGGCGGATATCGTCTTCACAATCACAAGCGGGCGTCCACCCCGAGGTATGAAAACACTCATCGACGATCTTGCCTTGACAGCACCGATTGCCGCTTTCAACGGTGCGGTCTTCCTACGTCCAGATTTATCAATCATTGAGCAGAATCTTCTGAGTGTGCCGATCGCCAAGCGCGTTATCGAGATTATTGATTCCCATGGTCTTGACGTTTGGCTCTACAGCGATCGCGACTGGTTTGTGCGCGATCGCCACGCCCCCCACGTTGACCGCGAAGAATGGACGATCAAGTTCCCGCCAATAGTTGTGCCAACATTTGATAACTTACTCGACAATGTGGCAAAGATTGTCGGCGTTAGCGACGACCTAGAGGCAGTGGCGCGGTGCGAAGCTGACACCCAGCAGGAGTTTAGAGAACAGGTGTGCTGCGAAGCTGGCGCAAGTTCAGGTGGCGGGGAGCAAGTTTCTGCTGCTCGCTCCCAGCCCTATTACCTGGATGTCACTCATCCACGCGCTAACAAAGGGTTTGTGGTCGAGCGGCTCTCACAGATGCTGGCAATTCCCACTCACGAGATTGCAACTATTGGAGATATGCCCAATGATGTGCCAATGTTCTCGAAAAGCGGTCTGAGCATCGCGATGGGCAATGCCAGCCTTGAGGTACAGCGTACCGCCAAATATGTAACGACCTCTAACGAAGATGAAGGTTTCGCCAACGCAGTAGAACGCTACATTTTAAGCAGCCAAAGTTCGGCTCACACCCCGAGCGCAGTTTATCAAATGGAAGAAACAAGATGAACAAATATGTGCAAGAAATCTTAAGCTGGTACGGCAGCGACAATCCAGGGACGCTGACCAACCTGTCCCGACTGCTCAACCACGGTAAACTCGCAGGCACTGGCAAACTGGTGATCCTGCCGGTGGATCAAGGCTTTGAACACGGACCAGCGCGTAGTTTTGGTTCTAACGCACCTGCTTACGACCCCCACTATCACTTCAAGCTGGCAATCGAGGCTGGCTGTAATGCCTATGCTGCTCCCTTAGGTTTTTTGGAAGCAGGGGCGCGGGAGTTTGCTGGTGAGATCCCCCTGCTCCTCAAAGTCAACGACCACGATGTCCTGTTCGATGAGCAAGACCCGAACCAGGCTTTGACTGGCAGCGTGGCGGATGCGCTACGCTTGGGGTGCGTGGGCATCGGCTTTACTATCTACCCTGGCTCAGCACATCGGATGGAGATGTATCAGCAGATCCGCGCCTACGCTGAGGAAGCCAAGCGCTGTGGCTTGGTGGTGGTTATTTGGGCTTACGCTCGTGGGTCCGGTTTGAGCAAAAAGGGTGAAACTGCGATTGATGTCATCGGTTATTCTGCACA
Source organism: Scytonema sp. PCC 10023 (assembly GCF_963920835.1). Classification (NCBI taxonomy): domain Bacteria; kingdom Bacillati; phylum Cyanobacteriota; class Cyanophyceae; order Nostocales; family Scytonemataceae; genus Scytonema; species Scytonema sp. PCC 10023. The sequence goes on along the minus strand of NZ_CAWUDP010000087.1, from coordinate 23,859 downwards.
GATTGCCGCCCAGCTTGGCGCACATATCATCAAGGTGAAGCTGCCGACTGCACATATCGAGCAAGAGGCGGCACGCAAAGTTTACGAAAAAGAGCAAATTCCGATTGGGACGCTGACCGAGCGAGTGCGTCACGTAGTACAGTGTACCTTCAATGGACGGCGTATTGTCATCTTCTCTGGTGGTCCAACCGAAAGCGATGAAACAATACTTGATGAGATCCGTTCTATCCACTATGGCGGTGGGTTTGGCTCGATTATCGGACGCAACTCGTTCCAGCGCCCCAAGTCTGATGCGCTGCGGCTGCTCAACAGCATCATGGAGATTTATAGAGAAGTTCCTTAGTCTCTCACACCCACGAAAGGACGGGCCATGTTATCAGTATTTGACATCCAAGTTGTCACAAACGCTGAAGAGCTTAGCTTAAAAGCTGCAGAGGAATTTGTCCACCGGGCTGAAGAAGCGGTACAAGCACGAGGGATTTTTACCATCGCCCTAGCTGGCGGCTCGACGCCCAAAAGTCTTTACACGCTACTAGCTACCGATACCGCATCCTTTCGAGAACAAGTGCCCTGGAACAAAGTTCACTTTTTCTGGGGTGATGAGCGCCATGTCCCACCAGACCATCCCGATAGTAACTACCGCATGGTGCAAGAGCGGCTGCTATCTCAAGTGCCTGTTCCACCAGAAAACGTACACCGGATCTTGACTGAAAATCCAGACCTTGGTAAAGCAGCACACGAGTATGAGCAAGTATTACGGGATTTCTTTGAGTTGCACGAGGGGAAGTGGCCGCGCTTTGACTTGGTGCTTTTAGGAATGGGACCGGATGGACACACCGCCTCCCTATTCCCAGGAACCAATGCTATCCACGAACAAACACATCTCGTCGCTGCTCCCTGGATAGAAAAGCAGAATACCTACCGAGTTACCCTGACACCACCAGTGCTAAATAATGCCCTATGCACGATCTTTCTCGTTAGTGGGGCAGAAAAGGCCGAAGCCCTGCAAGCAGTTTTGGAGGGCAATCCTGAGCCTGAGCGCTTCCCCGCTCAGATTATCCGTCCAAAACAGGGAACGTTGTTGTGGCTAGTCGATCAGGCGGCAGCCCGCTTGTTACAGAAGCAGGCATAGATAGGAAATTTCACCTCTAAACAAAACTAAGGAGATAAAAAATGGCTAACGTATTGATAGTGTATGCAACAGACTATGGCAATACACGGAAGATGGCTGAGGCGATCGCGTCAGGAGCTATGTCAGTCCCCGATACTCAAGTTTCCCTCAAATTAGCGGAAGATGTCACAACAGATGACTTAATCGCCAGTGACGCACTTATTGTTGGGACGCCTGTTCACATGGGAAGCCCAGATTGGCGCGTCAAAAAATTTATCGATACAGTGTGCAGTCGGCTTTGGATGAAAGATAGCATGGTTGGCAAAGTTGGTGCTATATTCGCTACCGGCAGTGGCTATGGAAACGCTGGAGGTGGATCTGAACTCACGATGCTGGCTCTGCTAAATAACCTTGCTGAATTGGGGATGGTGCTGGTGCCTCTTCCCAAAAATACCCCAGGCTACTACTTGGCAGGACTTCAGTGGGGACCTTACGGACGTTCTGCTGGGGAAAAGATGGAGCAAACGGGCGTAACGGACGAGAGGCTGGAAGCTGCAACGTACCACGGCGCAAATGTCTCTAGAATCGCTTCTGTTCTTAAAGGTCACGATTTGTTTGCCAAGCCAATTCCAGTTTTAGCTTAAACCCAAAAGAACGCAGGAGGATGTCACTGGAATAAACAACGTAGAGCGTTGAAGACTGAAAGAAGGTTGTAGGTTCACACCAGTAATTCCAATCTACAACCTTCTTTTCCTTAAAGCCTGAACAGACATCACACTATTTTAAAAGGAGAATACCATTGAAGCTTGAAGGTAAAGTCGCTTTAGTAACAGGCAGCAGCCAAGGAATTGGTCAAGCCATTGCAGCGCGTCTCGCCCAAGAAGGCGCAGACATCGTAATTGACTACCGCAGCCATCGGGAGGGTGCCGAGGAAACCCTAGCCAAGGTAGAAGCTACAGGACGCTCTGGCTTTATTATTAAGGCAGACTTGGGTGTAGTGAGTGAAGTCCGCCACTTAATTGACTCGGGTATCCAACACTTCGGCAAGCTAGATATCTTGGTGAATAACGCTGGCATTGAAAAGAACGCTGATTTTTGGTCAGTATCAGAAGCAGATTATGACGCAGTGCTGAATGTCAACTTAAAAGGTGTGTTTTTTGTAACTCAAGCCTTCGTCCAGCACCTGATTGAGACCAAACGGACTGGAAAGATTATTAACATCAGTTCAGTCCATGAAGAACTCCCGTTCCCACACTTTACTTCTTACTGTGCTAGCAAAGGTGGCGTCAAAATGATGACGCGCAACCTAGCTATTGAGCTAGGACCTTTTGGAATAACAATCAACTCCGTTGCACCAGGAGCGATTGAGACTCCCATCAACACCAAGCTTTTAAACGATCCAGAGAAGCTGGGTGCTTTACTCAAGAATATCCCATTGGGTCGCTTAGGCAAGCCGCAAGATGTGGCTTCAGTAGTGGCTTTCCTAGCCTCCTCTGATGCTGATTATGTGACAGGTACAACCTTCTTTGTGGATGGTGGTTTGCTCTGGAATTATCAGGAGCAGTAATGTGATTAGATATTATCTAGAAAGAAAACTATGACTCAAGAAGAAGCAAGATTAGCAGCTGATCGCGATCGCACAGAGTACTGGAAGCGGTGGGGTCCCTATTTAAGTGAACGACAGTGGGGAACAGTGCGAGAAGATTACAGCGGGACTGGAGAAGCTTGGGACTACTTCACCCATGATCAAGCCCGTTCTCGTGCTTATCGGTGGGGAGAGGATGGTATTGCCGGAATTTCAGATAACCACCAACGACTTTGTTTTGCCATTGCTCTGTGGAATGGTGAGGATGCCATTCTCAAAGAGAGAATGTTTGGCTTAACGGGAAGTGAAGGCAATCATGGGGAAGATGTCAAAGAATACTACTTCTATCTGGACAATACCCCCACGCATTCCTACATGAAGTATCTTTACAAATATCCTCAAGCTGCTTTCCCTTATGCCCAATTAGTTGAAGAAAATCGCAACAGAGGTCGCAAAGCTTGTGAGTTTGAATTGCTTGATACGGGTGTGTTTACCGATGACCGTTATTTTGATGTCATTGTAGAGTATGCAAAAAATTCACCTGAAGATATTCTAATTAAAGTCAGTATCATCAACAGAGGACCAGAAGCAAAAACGCTGTATCTTTTGCCGACTCTTTGGTTTCGCAATACCTGGTCTTGGGATACCAGTAAAGAAAAGCCTTTTCTAAACGTTTTCAAATCTGACACTGACTTAAGCGTCATAGAAGCTTCCCATCCAACACTAGGAGATAGATGGTTTTACTGTGACGGTACAACGCAACTGCTTTTTACAGAAAATGAAACTAACCATGAAAGATTATTTGGGGTGAAAAACGCTTCTGGCTACGTCAAAGATGGAATTAACGATTATGTGGTGCATGGTCGAAAAGAAGCTGTCAATCCCAATCTGATCGGCACCAAAACCTCAGCCTATTATGAATTGTCAATCGGTGCAGGCGAAACCAAAATAGTGCAATTGCGGCTAAGCGATACTCCCCCTTATCAAGAGGGGACACAAGAAGGTGTGGAACCGTTTGGTGCTGAGTTTGAAACAATTTTTCAAAATCGTATCTCAGAAGCAGATGAATTTTATCACCGCATCTGTCCCTTCCAGCTATCTGATGATATGCGGAATGTGCAACGACAGGCATTTGCTGGTATGTTGTGGAGTAAGCAATTCTATTACTACGTAGTCGAAGAATGGCTTAAAGGCGATCCAGGGAACGTACCGCCACCGCCCGAACGCAAACGCGGCAGAAATCATGAGTGGATTCATCTGTTTAATGATGATATTCTCTCCATGCCGGACAAGTGGGAATACCCCTGGTTCGCAGCTTGGGATTTGGCGTTTCATCTGATTCCATTTGCAATGATTGACCCAGATTTTGCCAAGTACCAGTTGGATGTGCTGACGCGGGAGTGGTACATGCACCCTAACGGTCAAATTCCAGCGTATGAATGGGCTTTTGGCGATGTCAACCCACCTGTTCACGCTTGGGCTGCCATGCGTATTTATCAAATAGAAAGAAAAATGTATGGCCGCGCTGATAAAGATTTTCTGGAACGTGTCTTTCAGAAGTTGCTGCTCAATTTTACTTGGTGGGTGAATCGCAAGGATGTAGAAGGAAACAATGTTTTTCAGGGCGGCTTCCTGGGATTGGACAATATCGGTGTTTTTGACAGAAGTGCTGAACTTCCCACAGGTGGACACATTAATCAGGCGGATGGCACCAGCTGGATGGGGATGTATTGTCTGAATATGCTGACGATCGCACTGGAACTGGCAAAAGACAATTCAACCTATGAAGATATTGCCAGCAAGTTTTTTGAACATTTTCTTTACATTGCTGATGCAATAGACGGCATTGGCGAGGAAGAAATCGCTTTATGGGATGAAGCTGATGGTTTTTACTACGATGCGCTGCATTTGCCCGATGGTAGGCATTGTCCCATGAAAGTGCGCTCAATAGTAGGGTTGTCTCCACTGTTTGCTGTTACCACTTTGGAACCGGAAGATTTGAAGATGTTACCAGGCTTTGGACGGCGGATGGAATGGTTTATTCGCAATCGTCCTGACTTGAGCCGAAATGTCGCTTGTATGGAAACACCTGGTGTTGGTGCCAGAAGATTGCTAGCGATCGCGTATCGAGATAAACTCCGCCGCATCCTGCAAAAAATGCTGGATGAGACAGAATTCTTAAGTCCCTATGGCATCCGCGCTGTTTCTAAATTTCATGCGTCCCATCCCTACATTCTTGCGATAGATGGTCAGGAGTACCGGGTGGATTACGAACCCGCCGAGTCCAGCACCAATTTGTTTGGCGGTAATTCCAACTGGCGTGGACCGATTTGGTTTCCCATAAATTATCTGATCATTGAGTCACTCCAAAAGTTTCATCATTACTTGGGCGACGATTTCAAAGTGGAGTGTCCGACTGGTTCTGGTCAAATGATGACACTTTGGGAAGTTGCTGCTGAGTTATCTCAAAGGCTGACTCGGATTTTCTTACAAGAACCATCCGGTCGGCGACCTGTTTATGGCGGTACAGAAACGTTCCAAACAAACCCTCATTGGTGCGATATGATTCTTTTCAATGAGTATTTTCATGGTGATAACGGTGCCGGAATTGGTGCTAGCCATCAAACGGGCTGGACGGGGTTAGTAGCAAAACTTATCCAGCAGTACGCAGAATATGGCGGAGAACATGGTTTCGTTCCAAAAACTGACGATGCTTTGGTAAAAGTTGTCAAGGGTAACGCTACGCTTTCCCCTGTTGGTTCGATAGCATGAGAACCGCTGTTTAAGTTTCGCCTTAAGTTAACGTTCTTTAGTTGTCAAAATTTTCAGAGTGCATAATACTAAATTGGATCATTTAATAAACAGGAGTGTTGGGAAAAACAAGACATGGTCAACAAGCACAGGAGGTCAACAATCTCCAAATTGAAGGATGTTGTTGCCGAATTACTAGAAAGCTCAATTTGTAGGGTGTGCAGTGCTTACCTACGGACACTGTTGGCGAATTAAAAACCTAACCCCCCAGCCCCCTTTCCTACGAGGCAAGGGGGAGCAAATTACAGGGTAAGCGCATCTTGTCAAGAAGAATACCTGAGTGTCAATAAAGCCCAAAATAATTGCATTAACGCTTGCTTATTGACGATGATTAGGCGATCGCCTTCACATGCGTGAAAATGAATCAAAGAATAAATCCTGATTTTCTCGTTTATCCATTAACCAATAATTTTGTCAAGTCTAATTTAGATGCGCTTACCCTGGAGCAAATTATCCCCTCTCCTTCTAAGAGAGGGGTAGGGGAGAGGTCAGTTACCTTAACTTTTTTTGGTACAAGGTATCAGGATTTAAACTACTAACCGCTAACCGTCTTAACGACAGATATGTAACTTATAACCACATTAGCTTAGTTTTGTCAACGAAGAAGCAAATAGCTATAGCAATTTGATTTGAATTGTAAGAAATCTTGCTCTCACAAACCCGATTTCTTCAAAAAACTGGATTTCTCAGCTTACCGAATCATCTACAATTGCTACCTATAATACTAAGGCAAATTTATTAATGGACAATTATAGCAGAATTTATAAGTTTGTGGCTAAGAAAGATAGTGAGGAAATTGTAGTTGTTAAGGGAGCTATACCGAAAACTTTGAAGCTTCGGTTCAAAGTTGTCTGTGTACAGAAAGAATTGGAGATGAGTGAGGTGTTGGAGGATTTGATTAGGCAATGGATACAAACAGATGCGCCTATTACCGAATCTTCTGTTGATTTGTCTAACCAAGACTCTGAGGATGTTAAAGCATACGTTCCAAAATCTTTAAAGCTTCAGTTCAAAATGCTCTGCGCTCAGAAACGAGTCACGATACGTTCTGTCTTATATATGCTTATCAAGCAATGGATAGAAAGGGGTGGTTGTACTTGTGGGTCTTTGCCGCTTTAATTAAATTTCTATAGAAGGTAGCCCACCTGAATGCTTATAGCGTTTCTTTGTGATAGCTTGCCTGGCGTAGCCATAGCTGCAATTATTTACCTTCGGCACTCTCGTCTCCCCAAGGCACCGGGGGGACTACAGGGGGGTCTTAAGGGGGCACATCTTCATACAGCATTGGTATTACGACTATTTTGCCAAAATGTCTCCATTTATAGAAAAATTACACTTGTGGTAGTCCCATTGAGCATCCTATCTCGGTTAGAAGTAAAAATACTCAGCTTTTCAAAAATCGGAAAATACCTGATGCGACAGTTCCAGGTGAAGAATATAAGAACAAAATAAGACTTTCAGCACATCAATGCCTATTGCTGTTAATTTTGTCTTTAAGTTATGGATCTTTAATAGACAAAACTTTACAGACTTGAAATAGTTAGTAACAGAAAACTTCAGTCCACTAAAACGACCATGAACAATAAAAGAAAATTGAAAATGCAATTTATTTTATTATTTAAATTTTTAAATTTGCTTGAACAGAGCAATGTTTGCCTTATCAGACTCATTAAGGGTTGAGCCAACCTGTAATACCAAATCCACATTCAAAATACCGCTTTTCTTCCTCAGGTTAGAAATTTGCGACTACACAAACTAAACCTGTCTATGGATAGAGGTCAAATACCTTTACTTTTGAATTACTTGCAATTTCAGGGAAAAAAAGCGAAAAAATAAATTGAAATTGAAGGGTATTGGCAGAATCTAGGTTAGATAGCAAAATAAAAAATTTTGTGGATGAGTCTAAAGTTGTAAAAATGTAGTAGGATCAAGCTAACAATAGGCTGAAAAAAATTAAAAAAAGTTTAAATAACTTTTCCTTGATGTTTTTATAGCTACATTGTTTATGGCTTGCTTACGGAATTTAGTTTGTTGTGCATATCTGCAATCAGTTGTAGACCCAGCTATTCAAAAAAGCAGTTGTACCGAGGTATAAAATATGAAGTTATTAAAGTCTTTGTGATTTCAGCAGATGAACTAAAGCGTCTCTAAAAGGTTTGAAAAATCGTCTTGGAGCCAGTTGTTCATCGATGACTTGCTTGCTATATACCCTGACACATTTAGGACGACTTCATACATAAAAAAGGGTGCATCATGTCTAATTCTTCCGCTTTGCCGGGACATTCTCTCTTGTTATCGCAGATTGAGTCTGCTAACCGACAGCAACTTCAACAGAGTATAGTTGATGATTGGCCAGATGTGTCATTCGCCATGCTTTTGTCGCCAACGTTGCAATTAAAGGGTACTTTGGAATTCATATTACCCAATCAGAACGACAAGGGGAGTTGGGGCGATAAAGGGTACATATTGCATTGTCCTGAGTTTTGCGGCATAAACAAGTTTCCTTCAAGATACCAAACGTGTTTTAGCGCCAAGACTTTAGAATGCGATGTGCAACTTTTAGAGTATTGGCTAAAAATGTAGGAATCTGTTGGAGAATCCCCAGGGCTTAACGCCTTTTGAGCAGTAATAAACGACTTTTTATAAGTATTTTAGACTCTGAAAAAGTACTTTCTGTCCAAAGTACTTTTGTGCTCAAGGACTTTAAAACTTACATACCAACAGAGCTTTTAAACGAACAAAGCACCTACTAGAGATAAGTTGCGTATTGCGTTTAAGGGATTTCCAACAAATAAATTATCCAATAAGAGTGTGGGGTGGGCATCCTTGTCCGCCGAGTTTCTAAGACGGGCGCTTAATACCACTTTTACAAGAAAAAGTTGGATATTTTTTAATTTGGGAGTCCCTAAGAGCAAAACATAATCAAGAGAAACTTTACTAGGACTTACGCACTTTGCAAACATATTGTCGTATCCATGCGCCAAGCAGCACGGTTGCGTAGTTGTGAGATGTCCAGTTTGTGAGCGCTTTGCTGGCAAAAAAACTATTTCCATCCCTCAAGTGCATAAGTAGATTTTGCTTACACCTATGAAGAATATAGGGGAAATCTCACCAAACTTAACTGATTTTCAGTTTTTCAAGTAGGTCTAATACACAAAACTAAATGTATGCCAATGCATCAATCCTATTTACTTTGCTTTTTGCTATGAACACACATTATAGAGTTGACAAACCCCCCTAGTTTTGCTGTACCATACATACAGCAAATAACAATTTACTAAAGTACAGAGATACCTTACCCGCGCTGTCGCGCACCCTTCCCGATCCCTTGGTTCGGATTGGGCAGAGGTGTACTTCATTTAGATGTAAAGCGCTGTATGTATCTTAGAGTAATGTAGCCGCCGCAAAATGTGCAAAATCTGAGGTGTTTAACGCGGCTACTTAAGGCAGCACACCTTGGTGAACTACTGCCTATTCAGCTTTGCTAATCTTTGAACCTTCTTGATAATGACATCGAGTCTGTTAATGATATGTCCGATGTCAACGAGATTTATAGCGATCGCCCAAGGCTTCGCCGTGAGATCTGCCGAACGGGACACTGACACCTCTGCGATCGCCATCTGTGACCATTAATATGTTGAACCACTCGCGACCACCGCCGCTGCGTTCGATAGCCTTTCTTGCAAATGCCCCATAGCTACACAAGTATGGCTGATTGTCAACCTATGTGCATTTACTTTACCGATTATGAATGCTACAGATCATCGTAATTACAGGATCACGACTGAAAAGTTAGAACGAGACACCCATGTTTCATTCACGTCAGATCGTGTCAAGTACCGAAAGTATTCATCTGCCTCTTCCATTTTTTCGCCATCTAAGTCACCTGAAATCTGCTCGCCTCCTGCGGATATCAATTCAAATCGTCAGTTCGATATCCTGCCTTGTCACCAATCGACACCTGTCTTGGTAGTCGAGGCGATAGCGTTCGCGGAGCGTGTGCTTTGCACTCAGCGCTGCTGCGTTCGCCCTTGGCGTCTCCCCTTGGGAAAAGCGCAGATCGCCAAAATCCTGGAAGACATGGGAGTGCAATATGTGTTTAATATCTGGGAAGGTGCAATTGCACTTTTCTGGCAAGCACTGAAACACTGTTTCATACGCGTACTGCACTTTCATCATAAAGCTGGAGCAGCTTTTGCAGCTTTTGCAGCTTTTCAGGGGGAGAGCGCCAGTGGTGGTTTAGTTGTGGTATTTAACACAACAATTCCGGAGAGCGCGATCGCCTTAACCGGGAAACCAGCGCCTACACAATCGCCAATGCAGATGTTTTTACATTGGGGATCGCTTTTGTACTATGTTAGCACTCAAGAAGTGCAACGAGCAACTCCGGTGAGATTTCTCTGTGGCTTGCCCTCGGTTTAGCATAGCCGGATGGCTTCGTAGTTCATCTAAGTATCCCCACTGGTATATGAGCAAGTTGGAGCAAGAAGAATTTTTCCACGAGTGACTTTCTTTCATTCTCTAGCAACCGCAAGCGAGGAAACGAACCATGCGTAATGACTTTTTAATTGATACTCAATCAGCGGGTTTTGTGGCTGACGAAGTAGTGGTAAAGACTGGCAAGCGCAATTGGCTATATCAACCTACAGTTGCACAGAGCAGTGAAGACTTCGCCCCAAAAAAGATAGACGCAGACAGCGTAGCTAAAACCCGAAAGCTTTTAGATGGGGCTGTAGCATATGCGTGGAAGACTGTGAAGTCGGAGCGCAAACCACCAGCCTTGACCCCCAGGCGCTGGGTATGGCGACTTGCAGGTTCTTACCATCTGTGCCACCCTACACAGCCACTGATCGAGGAAGCGCAAGAGCGCTTTGCTGCAGCAGGTTGCGAGAGTTTGGCGCAGTGGGCTGCAGAGAAAGCCAGAGAGGAAGCGGGTCACGACCGACTCGCCCTGCTTGATATCCAGTCAATGGGATATGACGCTGAGGCTGTCGTAAAAGCGCTCTTTCCTCCGGCTGCAAAGACTTTGGTGGATTATTTCACCGAAAGTGTGCAGGCGACCGATCCGATTGGTTGCGTTGGCTATTTCTATACGAGCGAACGCCTAGCAATATGCAGAGGAGAGGACTACATCCAGAAGGTGGAGGCTCAGTTACCACCGGGCACTAATGCCACCCGTTGCTTGCGCGTACACAGTGGTGTAGGTGCTGATATAAAGCATGTCGAGGAGACAATTGCAATGGTTGCGGGGCTTGCTCCGCAAGAGCGTACTCGCGTAGCCGCTGCCTGTTACGAAACTGCTCTGCTGTGCTTTAGCGCACCTAAAGGAGATTACATATCAGAGGAGGAACTTGAGTATGTATTGAAACCACTAGAGCATACAAAGAACCACAACTGAAACCCTGATATCAACTGGTCACGTATTTACCCTAAAAGCAAAGACAACTTTTCTCAGACAGCCTAAACAGTACTATTTGGAACAACAACAAGGAGAAGAAAATGCCACAATCTTTTAATCATTACTACTCTATTACCAGCCTCATTGAAAGCAACTTTGAAATTTTGAATGACATGGAGTTTGAGTTGGAAAGCATCATGAGCAAGGAATTGGTGCAAGGATTGCCGAATGACCTCGACAACAGTATGGTATAGATTCCGTTTATCTGTCCGTTTAATGGATGGGCTTGATTTAACAGTCGATATTCCTGTTTTCTCAGACACGCTTAACACTACTATTTAGAACAACCACAAGGAGAAGAAAATGCCACAATCTTTAAATCATTACTACTCTATTACCAGCCTCATTGAAAGCAACTTTGAAATCTTGAATGACATGGAGTTTGAGTTGGAATGCATCATGGTCAAGGAATTGATGCAAGGATTGCCGAACGACCTCGACAACAGTATGGTATAGATTCCGCTTATCTGTCCGTTGATTGGAGCAGGCTTGATTTAACAGTCGATATTCCTGTTTTCTCAGACACGCTTAACACTACTATTTAGAACAACCACAAGGAGAAGAAAATGCCACAATCTTTAAATCATTACTACTCTATTACCAGCCTGATTGAGAGCAACTTTGAAATCTTGAATGACATGGAGTTTGAGTTGGAATGCATCATGGTCAAGGAATTGATGCAAGGATTGCCGAACGACCTCGACAACAGTATGGTATAGATTCCGCTTATCTGTCCGTTGATTGGAGCAGGCTTGATTTAACTGTTAATATTCCTGAATGTCTAATATCAAGCTCAATTCATTACAAAGTACAACTTTGCAGAAAAACGTAGCGAATTGAAATGAACTTGTAGGGCTGACATCTTGCTTGCCCTACGCTTCAACTTACTATCAATTCGCTACAAGCGAGGTTATTGTGCTTAATCTTTCAACGCTGGCTTAAGTTGACGGTATCTTTGAGACATCGTTTCTCATCTTCCTAGTACAATGCGACATAAATAACCCGTCGGTAAAGACCGTACAGTACAGTCTCTACAGATATCCAAAACTGTCGAAAAATTTTCGCGTCTGCTGTACTAGGGTGTCTGTATTATTCACAGACGACCGTTCAAATGAAAAAACAAGATCCCCGACTTCTTTAAAAAGTCGGGGATCTGAAGAAGGTCAATTTATGCGCTTACGCGCAGGCTACGCCAACCCAAATGAAATAGGATTGCTATACGACTGAGTCAAGGTCGTTTGGCAATCCTTGCTCAAATTCTTGAACCAAAATGCTTTCCAAATCAAGTTCGATGTCATTTGAAATTGAGAAGCTGTTTTGGCTCAGACGGGTGGTGAAATCCTGGTTTAAAGACTGCTGTTGTTCGATGGCAATTGTTGTATTCATCATTACGTCCTTTTTGAAGTTGTTTTAAACCAGTGATTCAAGGTCGTTTGGCAAACCTTGCTCAAATTCTTGAACCAAAATGCTTTCCAAATCAAGTTCGATGTCATTTGAAATTGAGAAGCTGTTTTGGCTCAGACGGGTGGTGAAATCCTGGTTTAAAGACTGCTGTTGTTCGATGGCAATTGTTGTATTCATCATTACGTCCTTTTTGAAGTTGTTTTAGGATATTCCAACAAATAAATTATCCAATCTCCTGTGGGGTGGGCATCTTGCCCGCCCAGTTTATCAGGACGGGCACCAATCCCATTCCACAAGAAAAAGTTGGATATTTTTTTATTTGGAAGTTTCTTAAACTAGTGATTCAAGGTCGTTTGGCAAACCTTGCTCAAATTCTTGAACCAAAATGCTTTCCAAATCAAGTTCGATGTCATTTGAAATTGAGAAGCTGTTTTGGCTCAGACGGGTGGTGAAATCCTGGTTTAAAGACTGCTGTTGTTCGATGGCAATTGTTGTATTCATCATTACGTCCTTTTTGAAGTTGTTTTAGACGGTAAGGTCACCCCTTCGGGGAAGTCAAAAGTCAAAAGTCAAAAGTCAAAAGTCAAGAATGTCCACAAGAATGCAACGTTATCCTAGTAGAGTGCGACATAAATAATCCGTCGGAAGAGACCGTACAGTACAGTCTCTACAGGTATCTAAAACTGTCGAAAAACTTTCGCGTCCGCTGTACTAGGTTTTCAGGCAATACAGTTCAGTTAAGGATTTTTGGTGGGATTCGCGTTCTTTGTAGAGACGCGCCATGGCGCGTCTCTACATTGTGTTCCTGATCAGGGTTTTGGTCTTATCTGAACCGTATTGGGTTTTCAGGTCATTTTAGAACCTGCTGAAAATCAGATCTCACCCTTATCTGGGTATGAGACTCTAGTGGTTTCAACACATTCTGAAGTTCTTCATCTGATATATAGCCCTCATTAGGTGGGCTGAAGCACAGTAATGCAGTTTCATAACAGGCGATCGCCACGCGGGTACGTTCGTGGGGAGCAAGATCCGCAACCATCTGAACCGTCTCCTTCACATGTTCCACATCGCTGCCTACGCCACTGTGTACACGTAAGCAGCGGGTGGCTTGCATTCCTGGTGGGAGCTTTGTCTCTACCGACTGGATATACTTCTCTCCAATACGCAGTGCTAGACGTTCCATTGTATAAGAATAGCCAACACAATCAATTGGATCGGTCGCTTGTGCGCTCCGAGTGAAGTAATCGATTAAAGCTACTGCGGCAGGGGGAACGAGCGCTTCTACCACAGCAAGAGCTTTATAGCCCATCGACTCGATATCAAGCAGGGCGATCTGGTCGTGATTCCGTTCCTCTCTGGCTTTTTGTGCAGCCCACTGCGCCAAACTTTTGCGACCAGATGCAGCAAAACGCTCTCGCGCTTGCTCCATGAGTCGTGGGGTAGGGTGACACAGATGGTAGGAACTTGCAAGCCGCCATAGCCAGCGCCAGCGATTCAAACTAGGCAGTTTGCCCTTCGACGATACAGAGGTCCTGGCAAATGCTATAAATCCATCTAAGAGCTTCTGGGTTGTAGCTACACTGCCTGTGCCAACCATTGGTTGGGCAAAGCGATTATCACTTTCGGCAGGATCGAGTTGATGTAACCAAGCGCGTTTAGCAGTAGCTACCACAACTTTGTCAGGTGCAATTTGCACCCATTCAATATCAACCATAGAAGTTACCACGCGATGTGTAACAACATTGAATTGGAAATGTCTAGTTCGCACTTGCTGCCCTAATGGCGCAAGCAAAACTTTTAGTCAAAAAGGCTTAAATTTCTGCTTAACCTAAAAATCTTCCCTAGATAAAATTAGTGTCATGTGGTATCGCTTTACCAGTAAGATATTACAATCGGGCATGCTTATCTATATCCTTTCGTTAAAGGAAATTAACATTTAGGATTAATTCGATTGGCACGCTTGTTAACGTGAAACCGTTTGAAATTAAGCTTTTTTCTCGTTTTCTCGTTACAAGGCTCTGCCTTGTAACGCAATTCCTAGAGGCTCTGCCTCCAATATTTTAACGGCAGGCACAGCCTCCCAAAATTCGTTCCCAGCCTCCAGGCTGGGAACGAGTCGGCACAAAAATTTGGTCTTAACAAGCGTGCCATTCAGCTTTATCAGAAAATTACCTGAGATCTTGCACCTACCCAATCTCCCGCCAAGAAATAAATTTCACAGGCTTTTAGCTAAAGTCCACTTAAATGGACTGAGATCCAGCGAATAATGGGGTTTAGGGACTTCCAATTAAAAAAATCTCCAATTTGTAGTAATCCTGAAACAATGGTGGGTTACGGCGTAATGCAAGTCCTGTATGTAAAACCTCAACTGTCGTGTGCCTAACCCACCCTACATAATGGATAATTTATTTTTTGGTACTCCCTTAGTCCTCTTGAGAGGACTTTAGCTATTAGCCATAGGTTTCTAACCTATGGCGGTTTTTGCAACTGGTACAAGAGATAAGTTACTGTAATTATGGGTCTTGTCAACAATGCTTAATTTAGAATTTATCGAATCTAATACTCAATTTATCGATACATGGAAATACTTTGTTAGTCAATGTCCAAGAGGTGAAATCTTTGAAATTGACGGATTAGCTATCAATTGGAGCAATACAGCAAACATATTATTTAATGTAGTCTTTCTATCCCAGCCTGTTCAAGATGAAGCTGATTTGGAAGCAAAAATAAAACTGACTTACGATTATGCTGGCAAATATAATCAGCCTTGGTCAATGATTATATGTGAAGATTTTCTACCAGAGTCAATTCGTCCTCATGCTCCTGAAATCATGTCTCGGCATGAACTCGTTCCACTTCTTAAGATAACTGGGATGGCAGCGGATAAAATCCTTCCTCCAGTAAGACCAATTCCTACTTTAGATTGTATTCGTGTTGGGAACTTAGAAACCAGAAGAGCAGTAGCTGATATTAATGCTATCAGTTATGAAAAACCTTCTCAGTTGTTCCGTGAAATATTAGAAATTGAGGAGTTGTGGGGGACAACAGTATTTGGCTCTGTAGGATATATTAAGGATAAGGCTGTTTCTACTGCTGCGACATTGTTGATTAATCGTAAGTTATATGTGGCGCTTGTGGCAACATTACCTGAATTCCGTAAACAGGGTTACGCTGAAGCAGTACTGCGACATTCTTTAGCACAGGCACAGCAGTACTCCGGTATCTCCTGCACAGTTCTGCATGCCACATCCGCAGGGATTCATTTGTACCAGAAGATGGGTTACCAACCTGTTGCAGATTTTCAAATTTATATTCCAAGGTCATTCTGAATCTTTCATATCATGTTCGGCTAATGACCCTTAATTCCCTAAGAACCCCACCCCGCCTTTGACTTACGTCAAAGTCTCCCCTCCCCGCAAGCGGGGAGGGGTAAGGGGTGGGGTGCAGTCAGCGTGCGAATTATGGGTAAGCAACCGGACATGATATCAATCCTGACTTATGTTGACAATATCATTCAATCGGCGTTGCTGAATCTAGGAATGATTCTTGTGGGGTAGGCATCCTTGATGCCCAGAAAATTCAAGGGACGGGCAAGATGCCCATCCCACAATAACACAAAATTCATCCTGCAAATATGCAACGCCATTCAATCAATAGCCCCCAGCACTTTCAGCGTAGCAATAGTCGCTGTAGTTAAACCTGTAACCCCCATGACTTTCATGCGCTCATAGGGTTTCTCTGCTTTCAGAGTTTTTAAGCACTCACCTGTTGTTACATCCCACAGTCTAATTGTCTCATCTTCACCACTGCTAGCCAGCGTTTGATTATCAGGACTAAAGGCGACTGACCAAATTCTCCCTGTATGTCCTTGGAAACTCTTCAAGCACTTACCCTCGGAGACATCCCACAGCTTGACTGTGTAATCTTGACTGCAACTTGCTAACGTCCGGCTATCTGGACTAAAGACAACTGAGTATAACCAACCTGTATTTTCTTGCAAAATTCTTAGACATTCACCAGTGCTGACACTCCATATCCTTATTGTTCCATCAAAACTGGCACTCGCCAGCAGATTGCCATCGGGACTAAAAGTAACTGACCAAGCCCAATTCGTATGTCCCTCGAAGGTTTTTAGGCACTCTCCTGTGGTAGCATCCCACAACTTGAATGTTTGCTCCGTAGCGCCACTCGCTAGCATTGTTCCTTGGGGACTAAAAGCAACTGAACAGACGCCTACACAATGTCCTTGGCAAGTTCTCAAGGCTTGACCCGTGCTGACATCCCACAATCTTAGCGTTTGATCGTCACTGCCACTCGCCAGTATTTGACCATCAGGGCTGAAAGCAATTGACCAAACAAAAGCACAATGTCCCTGGCAAGTTCTCAAGGCTTGACCCGTGCTGACATCCCACAACCTCACCGTTTGATCGTCACTGCCACTCGCCAGCATCTTACCGTCAGGACTAAAGCCAACTGACCTGATCCCAGCACGATGTCCCTGGCAAATTCTCAAGGTTTGACCCGTGCTGACATCCCACAACGTCACTGTACGATTATGACTGCCACTCGCCAGCATCTTACCGTTAGGACTAAAGGCAACTGAGAGTACCTGATTGGTATATCCTTGGAAAGTTTTGAGGCATTGACCGGTGTTGACACTCCATAGCCTCACCATCTGGTCGTAACTGCCACTGGCTAAGATATCACCTTGTAGACTGAAGGCGACTGAACATACCCAACTGGAATATCCCTGGAAAGTTTTGCGGCATTCACTAGTATTAACACTCCATAGCTTCACCGTCTGGTCGTAACTGCCACTGGCTAAGATATCACCTTGTGGACTGAAGGCGACTGAACATACCCAACTGGAATGTCCTTGGAAAGTTTTAAGGCATTCACCCGTGTTGACATCCCATAACTTCACCGTGTGGTCTTCACTGGCGCTTGCTAGGGTCTGACCGTCAGGACTAAAGGTGACTGACCGTATTCCATCACTATGTCCCTGGAAAATTCTTTTGCATTCACCAGTGCTAACATCCCATAATCTGAGAGTGTCGTCACTACTGCCACTTGCTAGCGTCTGACCATCAGGACTAAAGGCAACTGAGACTACCCAATTTGTATGTCCCTGGAAAATTCTTTTGCATTCACCAGTACGGACGCTCCATAGCCTGATCGTGTGGTCAAGACTGCCACTGGCTAATGTGTTACCATCCGGACTAAGGGCAATTGACCAAACTTCGTTATCATGTCCTTGCAAGGTTTGAAGGCATTGTCCCGTAGCGACATCCCACAACTTCACAGTATAGTCAGAACTAGCACTCGCGAGGGTGTTGCCATCAGGGCTAAAAGCGAGCGACGTCACCCAGTTGATGTGTTCTTTACAGCTAAGGACTTGTTTTCCATCTGTAACTTGTCGCAAGCGAATTTCACCATTAGTATGTCCCGTAGCCAAAAATTTACCATCAGGGCTAAAGGCTACTGACATAACACCACCGAAGGCTTCAGCAAAAATAGACTTAGCTAGATTGGCGTTTCGGAAATTGACATCGTGCAATTTCAGACACTGCAAGTCTGCTTGCCAAACAGTCAGATGAGAAAAATCATAGCCGCTTAAATCTGTTTCCATATGACAAAGCAGATTGAGAATATTCCCCGCCGTATACCCTGCTTCTAGCGGAGATTCTTCTCGCAACCTTGCTAAAATTTTGCTTAGCTGATTTTCAAGGTTTTTTTTGCTTTTAAAAACATTAAGTAACCCATCTTTCACAGGCTTGAGGATCAGGCGAACTTGAGTTTCCTTAACATAGTCTTTTGCCGTCGCCTTCATCAAAGCATGACACCTGAACAAATCGATATTCCCAGTCTCAATCTCCTCACAAACCTGATCTATTAATCGATTAGTCACATACTCCATGACTACAGGTTGTAGCGTGAAGGTTGCTGCACTTTTTTCAACAAGCGATCGCCTTACCAAAGACTCCAGCGCCTCAAGTAATTTTTGTGGTGGTACTTGTGATATAATATCTTCCCGTAATTCTGATAGCGAAACTGGCTCACGATTAATCGCCAGCCAGTACATTATGTCTACTTCTAAATATGACAAACGCGAAAACTGCTGGTCTAAAAGCTCATGAATGTCGCCAAAAACAGTTGCTTCTTGTTGCAAAAATTTAGTAACATTACCATCAAAAACATCTTGAATAGCCGTAGCAACTACCTTCAAAGCTAAGGCGTTGCCTGCATAGCGCTCAACCAGTTTTCTGAATTCTAACTCAGAAGCAGTGATCCCCTTTATTTTCAAGATTTCCTGCCCGTCTACCGATTTGAGACCATTTAGGCAGAATGAGCGTACGCATAGCGTGTTTCCTTCTAATGACGCTACATCTTTCGGTTTTTCCCGGCTTGTCAGCAGCAAGCAACTTTGGTGAACTGATTCTCCCACCCGTTTGAGCAGATCCCCATACCCCTCATATCCCTCTCGATAAACTCCCGCGCGACTACCACCACGCAAAACCGACTCCATATTATCTAGTATCAGCAGACAGCGTGAGGCTCGCAGATAATCAATCAGTCGCGACACTCGCTCCCCCACGCTTTCTGGTAAAGAAGCTTCTGTTTCCTGCTCATCAGACAAAAACTGGAGCAGGTTACCCAAGATGGCTTTAACCGGAGGAGCTTCTCGTAGCGATCGCCATATAATATACTCAAAATTATCCTTAATCTCTTCTGCAAGTTTTACAGACAGAGCAGATTTACCAATCCCCCCCATTCCCAACAGTGCCACTAATCTACACCGCTCCTCAACAAGCAAATGCTCTAAGGTGGCGATTTCTTCTGTACGCCCATAAAAAACTGACGTACAAATCGCTTCTCCCCAATCTAGGCGCTGAGATTGCGTTGAGTTCGTATAGTAATCTTTCTCTAGTTTTAAATTAAAAGCTTGGAAAAAAAGCTCAAGTGTTCGTTTGTCTACCCCGTCTTCGCGAGACAATACCTTACCAATGGTAGCAGTATTGATTCCAACGCGTTCCCCTAAGTCTTCAAGGGTGTACCTGTTTCCATAATTTTCATTTAATTCAGACGCGAGTTTAGCAGACTGAAGTTTTTCCAATCCTTCAGGAGTAAGAATAATACCGCGTTTACGCTTGTTCTTTGAGGGTTTCATTATAAACACCAGCTTTAAAGCAGTAACATAACCAGAGCGGAGCTACCAATACCTTAGGTGCTATGAAGCGAACTATTTGAGATCTGCAACTACAACTTGCTACTTGCTTTTTACCAAACTTGCGGACAAACACCCTAAAAATGGTATATATCATACATCAAATGATACCACAAAAAGTTCCTAAAGACGTAAGTCCCTTAAACTTTACAAATTCTTAAGAAATGTGACCTCCATAAAATTTTTAACATTTATTACTTATCAAGTATCCGCACGCTTCAGTTATCAGTTTCATCATTTGGGTAACTTAAAGGTCCACCGATTGGATCGAAAGCGTTGGTGGTTCACCACTACAAACTTGGGGAATCACCGCGTAGAGCAAGTGGTGTGAGCGTATCTCCTTTAACAGTATTAGCCGCAGTCAACCCGCGCGCTTAATTCATCTCTGTACGGCATTAAAGACCCCATACCATAAGTTGGGAGCAATAAGAAGCGTACGCCTTTTTCCTTGCGGCACTCTCGGTTCGGAAAAAATATTTTTACTTTTCCCATAAGTAAATTCACGGTTTTGCATCGTTTTTCTTTTTTTGAACTAAGAATATTGCGAATGCCGTACCTTAGAGCGTGATTGCAAGGGAAAGCAGTGCCCCTTAGACGTGGGTCAACAGCTACCTACGCAGTGAGTATTAATCCTTAAGTCGGTTGTCCCCCACTATATCGGCGAACACTCAACAGTGGAAAACTGTTGTCTTTTTTCTGAGAGCATGGTAGGCATTGGTCTGCTGTACAACCACACTAGCCCGCTTACGGCTGGTTCTGCGGCTGGTACTGATTTAAAGACGCTACGCTCTCCGCGCAGCGGGGAGCAACGCGACTCAACGTCTTTGTAAGCGCAAGGGCACAGGCAGGCAACTGAGATACCCGCAAGGGCGGATCCAAAACCCTCACTATACGCCTTACAGCTGGTACTGTTTTAATGACCAAGGACTTACACATCGACAAAATTACCTCAATATAGGGAACTGGTAAATGCTGCTTGTAGGTGGGCTCATTCAATTCCATAGTTAACCCTTTTAAGTTTTTTCTGTCTTTGTAATAAATGTAAGTAAAATCAACTTATGCACTTGTAGGATATAGCAATCCCAAATACTGTATGAACATTGGTTTGCAGTGCCGACTTGCAGTTCGCGCCGAGGGAGAAACTTTTTTGAGTTTCTCCCTCGGCGCTGGTGGGCTTGGGTCTTCAATTACTTTAACGGATTCGCGGAAGTCCCCACCCTCAACGCCCTCGTCCTGCGGACACGCTGGGCGAACGTAGGATGGGGATTACTGAGGACAACAAGGAGCGTGCGCCGTCTTCGCTTAGCCCATGCTTCAAGCGTGTGCGCTTTGCGCTCACGCTCGTGCCAAAGGCACACGCTACGCGAACGTGTTAGCGCAGCGTGTCCGTAAGGACTTACAAAGCAGCGTGCCGTCAGGCATAGCTAAGCACAAGTACTTCACCTCATACCCCGGACAAGAACATATCGCTCTTGCTCAGTTTCATAAAGGTTTGAGGGATTTCGTGTCAAAAGTCCTTTGTATTACTTTTGACCAATCGCCAGTGTGAAAGAGGGCGGCGGTGCCTTTCTCCTCCCATTCCGTGCAAATTATGGGCGCTTCTTGTCGCCTTTTTATCAGATCAGCCAAACCAGTTAGAAGGAGCGAAACCTGGATCAACAACTCCTGGAATTAGGTGAGTCATTTGTTCTTCCTTTTTATGAAGAATTTTCTCAATACCTTTATGAATCAAAATTTTGATACACAATGTTTCTTCTGTAAGCAAATGTAAGGACTTGAAAGATGCTTGTTGTTCTTCATCAACTGCTACATAACGATTGGAAACTCGACTCAAAACATAAGCAATTAGTTCTTGACGTAAGTCAGGAATTGAGAAAAGCTGTCGATAGGGATGATAAGAATAAGTTTCTAGAACATTCTCAATTTCTTCAACAACTGCTGAGAGTGTCAGATTAATAATTCTCTTAGTCATAGTTTAGTCTCTGAGTTTGGTGTGTTGTCTGCTGGTAATTTTTGTTTAAGGTGGGGCAAGGGCGATCGCTCAAGCGCCCTTGCTTCCAACCGCACTCTATGCGGTTGCCCTGTCCCTCTGGGATCGGGGGCAGGTTTCTTCTAGAAATCTACCGAGGCTATACGGCAATACAGTTCAGTTAACCATGTTCAATCCTCGAAAATCCCCTCAACCCCCCGATGCATAGGGGGTTTTTATTCCCCCCCCGATCCTCGGGGGGCTAGGGGGATCAACTCTTATCACCAACCGTATTCGGCTATACGGGCGATCGCGCTAAAAGCGGATGTCCAACTATCGCACCCCCAAATCTAGGCGGTAAATTCTTCCTGGATGATCTTCCGTTCTCATACCACCAGTTACGAAGAGATAATCCTGATTCAGACCGCCAAAAACACTGTTGCTGGTAGTGAGGTTAGCACTTGAATAAGGAACATCCCAAATGTTTAAATTTATTGTCATGCTGTTCGCGTAGCGTGCCGAAGGCATATGGAGCGATAGCGGAATGTAGACACGAAGTGGCTTCCCGTTCGCCGCTCTTGCGTTCCGTTGGCGCAGGCTCTCCGATAGGAGAAGGAAAGGGTAGCATCTCAAGCCTTGTTCACGACTTGAGATTCTGAGTCCTTACGGACACGCTGCTTTGTATGCCTGCGGCACGCAAAGCGCACACGAAGTGTGCGCTTTGCGCTTACGGGACACTTCGTTTCGCTCAGAATGACAAACGTGTTTTTCAAAAATTGGGATGCTCCCCTTGAATATTGACTGATCAGGTGACCATTAGGATTGAGGACTTGCACTTGACGCATACTATAATGAGCGATGTAAAAGTTCCCTTTCGAGTCCTGGCATATCCCGTTACTCACATCTTGCACCAAGAAAAATTGATGTTCTTTTCAGACTCAGTACTAAGCCTGAAGTCTTTGTTTTACCAATAAAAGCCAATAAAAGTGATGTAACTTTATTGCCCTGGTGTTGACTAAACCCAGGCTTATACGGATAGGTGCAAGATCTGAGGTTAGGTTTATTGTCGATTTGCTCTCCCTGTTTGATAGGTAGCTGTTCAGGTGAAAAATTGTCCTTGCTGCTCCCATCGACTGTTGCAGCATATTCGTAATAACCGTGTGTACTGGTTCTGCCGAAGCTGTTGGCAAGAAATGCCGTTGCTCAATTTAGAAAGCCATAACTCATTATGCGTTTCTGTTGCAACCATTAGTTTGGAAAAAAAATTGATTCATTTTGGAGAACAAAGATGATCCAAGGAGTAAAACAAATTTTCAGTAGGTACGGTAGATTGCACTGGCCTGAATATGGTGCAGAGCTTCTTGGAACTGCGTTTAATCTCTTTGTGGGACTCAATGCAGTTGTCTTCAATTTTGGTAAGGGTTTGCCAATGGAGGCTCTTATACCTGACAAAGGTACTCGTTTGCTGATTACAGGATTATTGTTTGCTGGCAGTGGGTCACTCTTTGCGATTTCTCCATTGGGGAAATTGAGTGGATCTCACCTCAATCCTTCGGTGTCGCTAGCATTCTGGGCGCAAGGCAAGATGCATCAACATGATGTTATCGGATACATCATTGCACAATTTTTTGGTGCAATTACTGCTGCTGTCTTAGTGGTTTTTATTTGGGGAAATTACGCTGCTAGTGTCAGTAATGGTATGACTGTGCCTGGGCAGAGTTACGCTCTTTGGTATGTATTTCTAGCTGAAGTAACCATAACCTTTTTGCTGGTGTTGTCTATTTTTATCTTTTTAAGCAGCCATCGGCTTATGCGTTGGACACCACTGATGACATGGCTTTTAGTGGCAACGATAGTCTGGTTAGAAGCTCCTATCTCTGGTACGAGTTTAAGTCCCGCACGCAGTATTGGACCGGCTTTAGTCACATGGTATTGGAAAGATCAGTGGCTTTACTGCATTGCTCCACCAATAGGAGCGATCGCTGCGGTAGTTGTCTTTCGACTCCTCGCTATGGGTAAAGGCGAGATTCTGACAGGCAAGCTTTTTCACGTTCCTAATTATCGTTGTATTTTCAAAAATGTTAAAGTACCACATCGTACTGAGTAGTCTGATTGACCCTGTCCACCCGAGACAGTAAGCGCCTCTTTGTTAACGAGAGCCATAAAAACCGGATTTTAGCCTATGACGTATTGTCACCAGGAAAAGTCGGACTACAAAAAGTGTTTGCTAAACTCTCTATCAAAGTATCCGTTCAGGGGGGGGCGATCGTGAGAAAAACTCCTGACTAAATTTCCT